>JAZNQI010000143.1:0-2853 GCA_045590095.1 Acetatifactor sp.
CCGGCGCCTACCTCCAGAATCTTTTTGGTCACGTCGCCACCACTGCACTCATGAATGTATTTCATAGTCGTTAAGTATTCCACCTGCCCGTATTTCTTAAGAAGTCTTCCTTCTTCATCATAATTTGTGTAATAATTCTCTATGTAATTCATTCTCTCTTCCTCTCCAATTCTATGATTTTCCACTGTTCTCCAAGGATTTCGAGAACAATCTCTTTCTCTAATTTGATTTCTTCAAACCCTGCTGCTTTGTAGCAATGATATGCTGCCGGATTATTATCAAAAACGCCAAGAGTAACTTTCTCCGCCTTTAACATATCAAACGCATATTTCGTTGCCATCTGCACCATTCTTTTCCCGTATCCCCTGCCGCGCTTACTCTCATCAACGATGATAAACCCAAGGCGGATTGTGGTCTTCTCCGGATTCGTATAGCGAAGAATCAAGTGTCCGACCGGTCCGTTCTCGTCCGCTACCGTCATAGGATAAAAGTTATCCGGCTCCTCACAGTCTCCGTTGCATTCTAAATATTTATAGTTGATATCTTCAGGCTTAATCGGGTAATCTCCGAATCTGTCCGAACTCCATTTGCGAAAAACTGTTTCGTCCTTAATCCAGCTTACAATGGCTTCTGCATCAGACGGCTTATATGGTCGGAATCTCAGGCTGTCTGCCGGATGTTTTTTTAACTGCTTTTTCATGATTTCGTATACCTGAATGACGCCGTTTGCACATTCCCACATTCCATGGTCTGTGGTTTCATATCCCAAATGTGCATATAATCTGCAGGCCGGTAAAGATGCATCAATGTCAGCAGAATCATAGTTTTCCCGAATCAACTCTTCCAGGCAGTTCATGATAAAAGTACCGTATCCCCTGCCCTGAAACCGCGGCCAAACATAAACCCTTGTAATATGATTCGCATTGATTGTTCCGGTACCGATAAGGTTACCCTCATCGAAAAGAATATAGACATTTCCCGCTTCCACATCCTGTGCAATGCGCTCCTTATTATGAAATTCGCGGAACATGTCAACGATTTCTTTCAAGTAATACTTCGGGTATACTTCTCTGATAGTTTCCTGCACCAATTCGTATACCTGCTCCAGATTTTCTTTCTTTGCCTTTCTAAATTCCATATTCTTTTCCTCCTTTGATTTTCAAATTCCATAAAATGAAGAATGTTCTATGCAATCAAAAACACCACCAACGAATATTCGCTGATGGTGTAAAATTTCTTGCAATATATGATTATATAAAACTATCCTATACCGAAATAACCTTCCACTATAGAATGTCCGAATTCTCACAATGCAATATTTTTCCATCAGCAACAAAACCCCACGGCCATAACCAGACGGGTTCGACGACAATCTTATGAAGCTGCGGAAGATTGTAATTTCTCTGCATTGCTTGAACTCCTTTCCTGTAGTAGTAAATAATTGTTTTTGATAATACTCCCGATAATCCGAATTGTCAACACAAAATATGAAAACTTTTTAATATTTTAGACTAGTCAAAAATCAGGTTGTCAAAATTCTGTAACATCCACTCAGTCATCTGACGGTTGATTTCGTACAGTTCCTGAAACTTTTCCTCTCCCGCAAACCATGCAGTTGAGATTAACTGATTCGTAATCACCACATAGGGAATTGCCTTCCATTCGTTCTCTGACAATTTCACAACTTCGTCATAACCATACATTATATTTTTATACACATCAACCCATTGCTTCAGCTTCTCTGTATTCCCCGCTTCAAAGCTTTCGGACAAAATCGCTGTTGCTGCATAGCAGGGATCAAAAATTCTGACATTGGTTTCGCTCAAATCAAAATCGAGAATTCCCCAGTTCTCTCCATCAAGAATCAGATTTCCCGGATTAGGATCGCGATGAATAATCTGCTGCGGAAGGGTATCATATACTGACGCAAATTCATTTTTGTATTCTTCTACAAATGTTTTCGGCAAATCCATTTTTTCTACCAGTACAGGAATTGCCCAGTCTGTTGCAGTCTGCAAAATATTCGCATGATTTGTTACCACATCAACCTTACCCAACGCAATACTTAACTGTCCGATAATCTCGCCGATAAATCGGGCTTTCGGAAAATAATCCTCCAGATACATCGTACTTGCTTTTAACTGTTTTCCTTTGAGTCGTTTGGTAACATAGAAATACAAATCTTCGTGTGAAACCACATATTCACCCTTAATTGCAGCAATCGGCGTTGCTGAAGAAAGTCCTACGCTTTCAATTGCCTGCGAGAGCGCAATATGCTTCTCGGCATTTCCCAAATTCGCCGTAAATTTAATGATGTAATCATTACCTACATAGCAGGCAGATTCACTGACATTTCCTGTCTCTGCATATACAATGTCCGCGATTTTTTCGTTTTCCAATCCCCAGTTTACTAATACTTCTTTTATTTTCTTGTGTGATACCATTATGTGTTCCTCCTTAAACAAATTAACCTTGTATGGTTTCCTTTTTCTGCTCACATGAAGGAATTCTGTTGGTGTGTATCCAAACTCACGGACAAAAGCTTTGTAAAATCCGGCCTGCGTATCGAATCCGTAATCCAACGCTGCGTCAATCATTTTTACACCGCAATGCATCTCATAAAGGGCATTTAAAAGTCTTCGCCTTGTAATATACTGCATAACCGGCATACCGACCGCACGTTGGAATAACCTATAGTAATGAAAAATCGAAAAGCCTGCCATTTCACTTAACTCTTCTGCCGTAATCTCGGCCTTCAGATTATCCTCGATATAATCGATAGACTTCTGAATAATCGCAAGGTCCATCCAAACATCTCCTTTCATTTTGTGTTGTAGCTACACACATAAGATA
>JAZNQI010000144.1:0-63238 GCA_045590095.1 Acetatifactor sp.
TATCATACATGTTGAATATTCCACCTATAGTGGAACCCATAAAGGGTGCGCCCTCTGCTACCACCACAAACATCTGATCCGTTGCAATGGCTCCTGTTGCCACACCCACGATTAAAGAAGCAATCGTTCCTCCTATTAATACAACGAATACATTAACACCGATAAGTGCTCCTACTAATACCAATACATAAGGAACCACTTTCCAAAGATTGTAAGTAAGTTCCTCTGTCATCTCAAAATTACCATTCATGGTAATCAAGAAGAAAAGAATACACGTTAGAATCGCTGCCGGAAGTACAATAAAGAAGTTTTCCTTAAATTTATCCTTCATTTCGCACCCCTGAGTTTTTACTGCTGCAATAGTAGTATCTGAAATCATGGATAAATTATCCCCAAACATAGCACCGCATACTACTGCGCCGATACAAATCGCCATGGAAAAGCCGGTTTTTTCGCTGATTCCGATAGCAATGGGAGCCAGCGCAGCAATGGTTCCCATAGAAGTACCCATAGACACTGAAATAAAGCAACCGATAATAAATAATCCCACAACAGCCACCCCTGAAGGTAAAATTGAAAGGCCCAAATTTACTGTACTGTCCACACCGCCTGCTGCCGTTACTGCACCGGAAAAAGCACCGGCACATAAGAATATCAAACTCATGGTGATAATATTTTCATCACCCACACCTTTGGCAATCACTGCAATCTTTTCATCAAACTTTAGCTTCTTGTTCTGTAAAAATGCCACTGCCAAAGCAATCAAAAATGCTACAATAGCAGGCATTGCATAAAAATCTCCCGTAATAATACCCGAGCCTAAAAAGATAAGTAAAAATACTAATATAGGTAAAAGTGCCCATCCGTTTCCTTTTTTATTAGTTTCCTGATTCATTTCCATTATCCTTCCTAGTCTTATATTTCGTCCTGTGCCCAATCAAATGCATACTTTACTGCTTTGTTCCAGCCCTTGATTTTTTTCAGGCGTTTTTCTTCCTCTATCATTGGTTCGAAAACCTTGTCCATAGACCAGTTTTTAACCACTTCTTCTGTATCCTTCCAGTAGCCCACTGCCAGTCCTGCAAGATAAGCCGCTCCCAAGGCAGTCGTTTCCACGCAGGCCGGTCTGCGAACCGGCAAAGAACTAATGTCTGACTGTGTTTGCATAAGAAAATCGTTGGCACTTGCACCACCGTCCACTTTCAGAGAATTAATACAAATTCCCGAATCAGCCTCCATGGCCTGCAAGACATCATTTGTCTGAAATGCAATGGACTCCAAAGCAGCACGAATAATATGATACCTATTCACACCCCTGGTAATTCCTACGATGGTTCCTCTGGCATATTGGTCCCAATAAGGTGCTCCTAAACCTGTAAATGCAGGCACCACATAACAACCATTGGTATCCGGCACCTTCTTTGCCATATATTCCGAATCCGCCGCACTGTCTATCAGTTTCATTTCGTCACGCAACCACTGAATTGCAGCACCTGCCACAAAAATCGAACCCTCTAAAGCATATGTGACCCGACCATTCATGCCCCAGGCAATGGTAGTTACCAATCCGTTCTTTGAGAAAACCGGCTTATCTCCTGTATTCATTAATAAAAAGCATCCTGTTCCGTAAGTATTCTTTGCATCTCCCCGGGCAAAGCAGGTCTGTCCGAATAATGCTGCCTGCTGGTCTCCCGCTGCTCCTCCGATAGGAATGGGCGCACCGAAAAAAGACTCATCTGCCATGCCATAAACACTGCTGGACTCTTTCACTTGCGGCAACATCTCTCTGGGAATCCCAAACTCTTTCAAAATATCCTCATCCCAGTCCAAATCAACAATATTAAAAAGCATGGTACGGGATGCATTGGAATAATCTGTTACATGCACCTTGCCTTTTGTGAGTCTCCAGATTAGCCACGTATCCACGGTACCAAACAGTAACTCACCACGTTCTGCGCGCTCTCTGGCACCTTCCACATGGTCCAAAATCCATTTTAATTTTGTACCGGAAAAATACGCATCAACCACCAATCCCGTTTTTTTTCGAAAACTCTCCGTCAATCCTCTTTCCTTCAGAGAATCACAGTATTCCGAGGTTCTGCGGCACTGCCATACGATTGCATTGTAAATAGGCTCTCCTGTTTCCTTGTCCCACACAATAGTGGTTTCCCGCTGATTCGTGATTCCGATAGCAGCAATTTCTTCTGCTGCAACACCAATTTTATGCATAGCTTCCACTGCCACACCGAGTTGGGATGACCATATCTCATTTGCATCATGTTCCACCCATCCGGGTTTCGGAAAATACTGCGTAAATTCCTTTTGGGCCATACTGCAAATACGACCGGTCTTATCAAAAAGAATGCACCGGTTACTCGTGGTTCCGGCGTCCAAAGCCATAATATATTCAGCCATGAATTTCCTCCCCCAAAAAGCTTGTATTAACTAAATATTTTACCGCATCCTGTGTCACTTGTCATCTATCCAAATTATTTTTTATGCATCTTGTCAATAAATTTACGTAAAAATATCACAAAACTTTTCAATTTTATGAATTGTCAACAGTCTTAATTTGTGATAATGTAACAGTGGTGTTATTTTTGTAACTAAACTTTTCAACAAAGAAGGGATAATCTATTATGAAAAAGATTTATGAAGGAAAGACAAAAGACGTATTTGAGCTCGAAAACGGCAACGTATTACTGAAATTCAAAGATGACTGTACAGGAAAAGACGGCGTGTTTGATCCGGGCGAAAATACTGTTGGCTTAACTATCGAAGGTATTGGTAAGGCAAATCTGCAGACTTCTATCCACTATTTTGAATTATTGAAAGAAGCCGGCATCAAAACTCACTATGTAAGCGCTAACGTTGAAGATGCAACCATGGAAGTTCTTCCCGCAACCGTATTCGGTCATGGTCTTGAGGTTATCTGCCGTTTAGTTGCTACCGGAAGCTTCATCCGCAGATATGGCGAGTATATGGAAGACGGCACTGTTTTAGAAGGAGGTTATGTTGAGTGTACATTTAAGAATGACGCTAAGGGCGACCCTCTTGTAACAAGCGAAGGTCTTGCAGCACTCGGCGTTATGAGCACCGAAATGTTCGACAGCATGAAAGAACAGACATTAAAGATTACCAAGATCGTAGCAGATGATTTAAAGAGCATTGGTCTTGATTTGTGGGATATTAAGTTTGAATTTGGTTACAATAACGGTGAAGTTATCCTGATTGACGAAATTGCTTCAGGTAACATGCGCGTATACAAGGACGGAAAAATTGTTGATCCTGTAGAATTAACCAAATTAATTTTAAACAGATAAATTGCGAAAGCAGGAAGAAGGAAATAACATGGAAAGAAAAGTTGGTACTATTTCCAGAGGTATTCGCGGTCCTATCATCAGAGAAGGCGATAACCTCGTTGACATCACTGTAAACAGTGTATTGGAAGCTGCCGAGAGCGAAGGCTTTTCGCTGAGAGACAGGGATGTTGTTGCATTAACAGAATCCATCGTAGCAAGAGCACAGGGCAATTACGCTTCTGTTCAGGATATTGCAGATGATATTAAGGCAAAAACCGGTGGTGAAACCGTGGGCGTTATTTTTCCCATTCTTTCCCGTAACCGTTTTGCAATCTGCTTAAAGGGTATCGCTATGGGCGCCAAGAAAATCGTATTGATGTTGAGCTACCCCAGCGACGAAGTTGGTAACGCATTATTAACTTACGACCAGCTTGACGAAGCAGGAATCAATCCTTACTGTGATGTACTTACCCTTGAAAAATATCGTGAACTGTTCGGCGAGAATAAGCACGAATTTACCGGTGTTGACTATGTTGCATATTATTCAGACATTATCACAGAAGCAGGTGCTGAAGTAGAGGTAATCTTTGCAAATCAGGCAAAGACCATTTTAGACTACACTGACTGTGTTGTTACTTGTGATATCCACACCCGAGTAAGAACCAAGCGTATCTTAAAGGAGAACGGCGCAAAGGTTGTTTTGGGAATGGATGACATCTTAACTGCTCCTGTAAACGGAAGCGGCTACAACGCAAAATACGGTTTGTTAGGTTCTAACAAATCTACCGAAGACAAAATTAAATTATTCCCCAGAGAATGTCAGGACTTGGTTGAAGATATTCAGTCAGAACTTTTAAAGAAAACCGGAAAGCATGTAGAAGTTATGGTTTACGGCGACGGTGCTTTCAAAGACCCTCAGGGTAAGATTTGGGAGCTGGCTGATCCGGTTGTTTCTCCTGCATTTACAAGCGGTCTTGTTGGTACTCCCAATGAGTTAAAGCTGAAATACCTTGCAGACAACGATTTCAAGGATTTAAGCGGTGCAGAACTTAAGGAAGCAATTTCTAAGAGCATCAAAGAAAAGGATGCAAACTTAGTTGGCAACATGGCTTCTCAGGGTACTACCCCCAGACAGTTAACCGACCTGCTCGGTTCTCTGTGTGACCTGACCAGCGGTTCCGGCGACAAGGGAACCCCCATCATTTTGGTCCAGGGATACTTCGATAACTTTACGGATTAGATTAAGCCGTGCGAAAAATAATAGACTACTATCTAAGTCATGCTTGCATGAACGCAGATAGTAGTCTTTATTTTTTCATAGGGCGCAAGCCCGCGGACCCCCAGAAGCCAAAGGCTTTTGGGGGCGTACGGCGTTATAGGGCGTCGCCCGTGAAGCGAGGAAATCCGCAGGATTTTCGAGCTTACAGCACTGCTACACCACCATAAACACCAAAGTTAATATCAGGTAAACCACCGGTTGGTGCAACATATATATCAACAGTGAATGTCTGCCCATCTTTTCCAAGAAATCACATTTCCCCTTTTCCAAAACAGAAAACCATTCTTTTCTTTGGAATATTCCATACAGGAAATATCCCACCGCAAACAAGAACAGCCAAGGCAACAAAGAAAAATAATCCGTAGAATAAAAGCCTCTCTCTGTGAATCCGCAAAAAGTTGCCAAATTTCCCACATAAATCGTTTCCGGCAAATCCATAATATGAATACCTTCGAATCCCAACTCAACATAATTAATATTTCTTGTCACGAAGAAAAGCGCTGCACTGACTATTGCACCAATCCACGGATTACAATGCTTCAGCACAAAATGCAGAGGGATAAATAAAAGCATTGCTGTTCCCAAAAAAGTCAAGACGCCGAACAAAATGCTGCTTTCCGGAATTACAATGATTGTTACTACACTGACAATTGCACCTGCTATGAAAACAGTCAAACCACGCTTTAACTTATGCTTTCCCATAGACCAACAGAAACCTGATAACAAAATAAAGCACCAGCAAATACTTTGTTGCCAAACATATGCTGCTCCGGATTCAAACCATAACCAGTCCACATCAAATATGTACACCATGTCCCACACAGTATGATAAACAATCATACTAATCAGTGTAATTCCTCTTATAATATCCAATAATGCATATCTTTTTGTATTCATCTCTACTCCTTATTTACGCCACACAGAACCATCCTTGTGCATACCTGCCTTCTTAGCAAATGCACAGGCCGCCTCTGCTGCCATATCATATTCTCTTTCTGTTTCCAAATGTTCCAGCATAGCCGGGGTATCTTCAGGCAACTTACCGATTTCCTGCATCAGAGTTACATAGTCCATACCACCGGTTCCCAGCAATACCTCATCAAACTTCACTGTCAGAACTTCCTCATTCAAAGCAATATCTTTCAAGTGCATGGTCACGATTCCGTCCTTCAACAGTTCGAAGGTCTCTTTAATATATTCCGTATTTCCGTAGAAACGTCTGGGATGATTAATTGTATTACAAATATCTAGATGCACACCTGCCGCATCCCTGTCAACCGCTTTCAGAAAACGCAAATATTCTTTTGGAGAATCCAGGAAGATATAAGGCATCATTTCAAAAGAAAGCTTCGTGTGGGTAGGTTTTACAGCATCAATAATACGCTGACTCACCGCTACCGCTTCATCAAAAAACTCCTGTGTATAGCAATCCTTATGTGGTCCGCACCAATAACCGGTTTGTTTGGTCCCTAAAATATTTACGCAGGTAGCTGCCTCCAGTTCTTCCGCAAGCTGCAAGCGCTCAATCATATATTGAATCTTGCTCTCTGCCTCTTTTTTGTCAGGATGCATAGGATTGCACCATGCCCCCACCTCTGCAATCCGGATATCATACTCCTTCATAACAGCCTTAAACTCTTTTAATTTCCCCATATCTTCCAGAGAAATCCAGTCCGGACACAAAGCTGCGCCAAAGCCTTTCTTCACATGCGCCAAAGCATATTCTGCAGGATCTGTTCCCTGATAAAAAACATTACCGCCTAATCTCATATCTTCTTCTCCTATTTCTGCCTTCTGTTCCTTAACACAACATTCCGATTCACGCTTTACAACCGATGAATAACTGCAGCGTCAAAATCCCCGGTTGATGCTACTCCCGTATAAGCCATAACACCTTTCATTTCCTCTGTCATCTCCCGAATACGACCGGCCACTGCCTCTGCACCACCCTGACGTATGTAGGGTATCAAATGTAACCCAACACTCACCGCTGTGGCACCTAAGGCCAACGCCTTATAAGCATCCATCCCTGAGCAAATACCGCAATCCACGAAAATGGGCATCTTATCTCCCACCGCCTTAACAATATCCGGCAATACATACAGAGGCGGTACTGCATAATTCAATCTTCCGCCATGATGAGATACCACAATACCCTGTACCCCTATATCGGCACACTTCAAAGCATCATGCACACTGAGTACTCCTTTTACCACAAAAGGAATCTGTGCATATTCTATGTATTTGCGCAAATCAGCTGATGACTTTATTGCCATCAATTCTCCCACACAGACATCCGGATTCCCCTTCAAATCAAACATGTGGTCAATATCCATCCCCACTGCCAATGCACCGTTTTTCTTGGCACAGTCTATCTGTGTAAAAATCTTTTCTTCATCGGCATAAGGCTTAATAATACGAATAGTCTGCGCACCGGTGGCCACCACTGCTTCGAACTCCTCATCACTTCCCATACCTATCCAGTGTACTGCACCGGCCATTTCAGCCCCTTTTGCATACTCTACCATACCATTAGGCATATCCGGATTAAAAGTTCCTATATGTGACAATGCTGCAGTCATAATCGGTGTCTCGAATTTCTTGCCGTAAAGTTCAAACTCTGTACTTGGGATCGTGCTGTCCATCAGCCGTTCTTCCAACAATAAACTGTCAAAATAAGCCCGCGTCACTTCTTTGGACGAGGCCGGATTCATAACCTTCCATTCACTGGTTTTTTGCATAAATTTACCCTCTCTTTATCATACATTTCACACCCATTTAAATAGTATCACAATATTCAGAAAATTACTACTATTCATCATTTATTTCTTGACACTCTTATCTACAAGAGATATACTGAATATTAAGAAAAAACCGATTTGTTTTTGTCTTTTTTCAGACAACTATCGTTTTTAATCATAAACATATGACAGGAGAAACTATATGGTAGATTACATTTTCGGAAATTATTTAGTAAGTACCGGCAAAATAACAGCCGACCAATTAGAAGAAACCTTAGATAAACAGGACTCCGTTAGAGTTAAATTAGGTCTAATCGCAGTTGCGGAAGGTTTGATGACATTAGAGCAGACCGATGAAGTGAACAGATTACAGGCTATTTTGGACCAGCGTTTCGGCGATATCGCTGTAAGCAAAGGCTATTTGTCCGATGAACAGGTTGGATTATTATTACGTAAGCAGGGGAATAATTTCCTTATGTTTGTTCAGTCATTGGTAGATGGCGGCTACATAACCATGGAAGAAGTTGACGGTATCGTAAACGAATTCAAGGCGGCAAAAGGATTTAGCGATGCTCAGATGGAAGACTTCAAGAGTGATGAAGTCGAAAAATTAGTTCCTTTATTCCTTCCGGAAGAAGGCAAGGCATATAATGAGGTTATTTGCGTAGCGCTTCGTACTTTCATCCGTTTAATCGACCGCCATGCATATATCTCAGAAATCACTATGACAGATTGCTTGCCTGCTACCAATCAGGTGAATCAGGAGTTATGCGGCAACAATGGTATTATCGATTGTTTCTCTGAAGGATGTGGTGCATTATTAAAGACTGCTACTATCTTTGGTCAGGAAGACTTTGCCGAATTAGATATGGATGCTTTAGACGCAGCGGGTGAATTCCTCAACTGTATCAACGGCTTGTATGCATCTGCATTAAGCCAACAGGGTAGCTTCTTGGAATTAATGCCCCCTGAGTATGTTGATATGACTGCAAAAGCAAAGAATTTCTGTAAGGTAACCATTAATATCAATAATCAGTGCTTAAACTTTACAGTAGCAGAACTTGTATAGGGAGGAAATAGAAATGGCAACAGTTTTAATGGTAGATGATTCCAGAACATCCAGAAGAATTTTAAGAAGCGTTTTGGAACGTGGCGGCTTCGATGTGGTAGATGAAGCAGCAAACGGTGAAGAAGGTTATCTGAAATATAAACAGTTACAGCCCGATGTCGTAACCATGGATATTACCATGCCGGTTATGGATGGTATTGAATCTTTGACTTTAATCAAAAAAGCAAACCCTGATGCAAAGGTAGTTATGATTACTGCAGCAGGTCAGAAAGAAAAAATGGTTGAAGCCTTAAAGCGCGGTGCAGACGAATTCATTACCAAACCGTTTGATGAAGCGGAAGTATTAAACGCACTCAAACACATCTTAGATTAATTGGCACAAACAAAGCCGGACTTAATTGTCCGGCTTTTCTTTTACTCACAACAGCTATACATATATCACTTTTATACCCATCTCTTCGGCTCTGACCTCATAACCTTCCGTCATTTTTTGACCGGCTATCATTTCTCTGCGTACATACCTGCCGCCAAAGCGTCTTGCTACTGTTTCCAACTCATACAAGGCCATTTGGTTTACCTTACCGTTTTTGCAGGAGGAAAACACAGGAATATTACCTTCCAATGCCAACACATCGATTTCATTTTCCACATCCAACTCTGAACCGGACATATCACCATCCCAATCAATATGAACACCCACACGACAATCTGAAAATCTGTCATCTGCAACCTTCTCATAATATGCAAATAATTCTAAAGCGCATCCGGCATCCATCATACACTCCCTCATAATAGGGTTCTTATAGCGAAAACCAATGGCTTCTTCGCTACTCCAAACCTCTTCCAAAATGCCCGCATCGCCCAGCTGATGAAGCATTATTTCTGCATGCTTAATGGTAATACCGCTGGATTGCTGCACCGCTTTCTGAAACTCCTTACGGGAAGCCAAAACATTCATTTCCTCATCTTCCCTGTTTAACAGTTTCTTCAATACCCCTGATAAACCATTCCACTTCCTGGAATCTCTGCCGGCAATACTCCAAAGCTTCTCAAAATCCGCCTTAAAAGCAGGATCTTCCATTTGACTCTTGACTACTTTTTGTTGTCTGTAATTGATACTACCGCCCCACATGGAAATAATATCGTCCAAGGTAAGATTGATTTTTCGTTTTTCCACTAACTCTTCAATACCCGGAAACTCCCTGTTATTAAAGGTGATTAATTCTTCCTTCCACACATCATACTGATGTAACGGAGTCTCATACTTCGTTGAAAGAATACCCATTGCCACCAAAATCAAGCCTTCCCCGCCGGTCAAATCAAAAAAGCATTTACTACCGCGATGTTTCTCTATTTGTATCTCTTTTTCCAAAATTTCAAGCACACGGTATAAATTACTCTTGCTTAATTCCACAAACTTTACATCTTCAATTCCGCATATATTCTTCAGGGAATCTCTGGTAGTCTTAATTCTCTTCTGATTCATCAAATCAGAATGTCCAAAGAAGATAACCTTATCCATTTTAAAATTCAAGCAGGTAATTATATTTTCTAAAGGCTCCTTATCAAAAAACTCGAAATTTACATTCATAATATCATCCCATTCACAACAGTCCCTATTTTCATGGAACTTTTTTATTTGCATAAAATAAATGCATTTACATTTTTTAACCTACTGCGCAATATCACCGCTGAAGTAATCCATCCGATAATACCGCCCACCGGCAACGGCAATAAAGAATACTCCGCTCCTAACTGCGAACATACACACATACCAAGCACTACAGTCAGTGCAAATACCGTTGTTATGATACCGGCTTCCTTATATCCCGAAAAATAGTACAGGATAATGATTGTATCATACATACAAAACACGAAAAACATACCGATTGCCGGTATGGTGAATCCTTCTACAAAACTGCTTGGTATTCCTTGGTGATTTGCCATCATATTAACCACCGCCACACTAATCAATGTGACTGTCAACTGTATGCCATACGATAAAAATTGTTGTAGCCGAATCCCGTTTTGCAATGTCACTCTTTCCCTGTCAATCATGGCATAAGTTCCGTTCTGAATGACGGACAGATATCTGACGTATCTGGTATAAAACTTTTTCCGCATGATGATTTCAAAAAGAGCCATTCCCGGCAAATGAATCAAAATTGCCGAAAATGCGGAGATATCATACTGTGGGATATTGGTTACAAAAAGCCCTACAAAAAGCGCCAATCCGCTCCACACCAAATAGGAATGTTTCGCAATATACTCCAAAAAATCAAAACATTTCTTGCCCGGTGTTCCGAATGCTCTTAAGCTAAAGCAAATCAACAAAAATACAGTCACGAAAAGCCCGCTGGCCAAAGCCAGATAAAGGCGAAATACCAGATCTTCAACTCCCATCCGTTCACACAGATATATCGCTATCAAGGATACTGCCAAGCCGAATGCATAGGCTATTATTGTCTTTCCGTCCTGCTTTATGGTTGACATATAAACACATAGATGAAATACGTTTACTAATAAAACAGCCGTCAAAAAATAAATCACCAGAAAGACATCATCAACAGCCATCTGCTCACGAACCGAGAAACACATAAATCCTGCGCCCAACGCAACCATTACACTTCCCAAAAGCATCACGCCATACATGGAGGCACCGATATCTGCTTCCTTTTCTTCAAACACCTTATCCGAAACATATGGTGACAATACAGAGCCAATGAACGCAGAAACCAGTATTGCCAGCAAGGAAATATTGGTAAATGTAGTGGTAAAAAAATGTATTTCTGTTTCATCCGCCTGCCATACACCCAACAATCCTTTTACAGAAAACAATACTATCAGAAAAAAGAAGGTAGGTCCTATCACAGGCAAGGGTGAAGACAATACGCCTAAGTTTCCTGCAGTCATTGTCTTTTTTTCGAATATTTTATTCAACTTAAATCCAACACCTGCCATTACTTGTTCCCCCCATACAGACCATATATGCTCTTATACCTGTTCAGGAAATCTTCACTTCGATAATAAGTCTCAACCCTCTTACGTCCCACTTGTCCCATTTCAACTAATTTATTTTTGTCCTTGGAACAATGTACAATTACATCAGCCATAGCTTTGGAATCCATCACCGGAACTACATAACCGGCTCTTCCCAGTTCATCGCCTACTTTTCCTTCCAACAGCCCCTTACAGTCACCTACATTGGTACACACAAATGGTTTTCCGGCTGCCATGCCTTCCAATACGGCTAAAGGCTGCCCTTCGCTTATGCTGGAAAGTAACAGCAAATCCATTTCCGGCAAATATTCCTTTACATCCACACGGCCCAGAAAAGCCACATTACGAATCCCCAGTGTTTCAATCAAATTGACGCATTCTTCATAGTAGGAAGGTTCTTCATCGACATCTCCCATAATCCATAAATATGCTTCCGGTATTCTTTCCTGTACCTGGTCAAATGCAAACAGCATAGTCTTAACATCCTTAACCGGCACAACTCGTAACATTGCTCCTATGTGAAAAGCACCCTCTTTCAAGTGATGCTTATTTTCCAAATCTGTGAAAGCCTTTGCATTCACACCATTGGGAACAATCTGTATCTTGGATGCCGGACATCTTAATTCCACTTGCGATTCCTTATTATTTTCAAAAAGTGCAGTAACCAAAGACGCCTGTCCATAGGTGATTATGGCCAGCTTTTTAAAAAAATTAATCCACATCTCTTTGAATTCATCTTTAATCCAGTCTGCACGGATAATTTCTTCTTCTCTCTCTCTGGTATAAATTCCGTGTTCCGTAACAATCAAAGGTTTCTTTTTTGCATAAGATGCCGCACTCGCCAAAACTCCGGCATATCCGGTAGAAAGAGCATGATAGACATCTGCCTGGGGAAATTCACTCGAAAGAGGACTCATTAAAGAAAGATACATTTCCCGAAAACTCTGCAAATAATTTAAAAACACTTCCGTACTTGCAGTCTTTAAGTATTCTTCCCGACAGATTTCATAGAACCCCTGAGACATTAATACATCCACCAGATGTCTTCTGTTTTTCTTCAAAAAATCCAGCATGGATTTCCAGGAAAAACTTTCGGAATCCGCACGGAAAAACTTACGAAGTACCTTCTTTTCTCTTTCACTGATATATACATTTTTGTAATTATATTTAGAAAAATCATTTCCCAAATATACTGTTTTCACTTCTTTTACATTTGCGGGCAATTCACATTTATACTCAGACATATCTTCCTTGGTCGTAGCAACGGACCATATTATGAATTCAATATCCGGAGTATGATTACACAACATTTGAACCCAACTCGATATCCCGCCTGTCACATAGGGAAAGCCCCCCTCACAAACCAAACAAACTCTCATTGTTTTCTCCTTGTAATCCAGAAACGCAACAACATCAGTCCCTCCGTAGATAACTGAATCTCAGACTCCTCTAATTCCTTCAGACATCGGAAGAACTTTCTCTTATCCTTTTTGTTATAGTACATATTCAAAATCAATTTATAGCCTGCTTCGCTCTTTTTATCTTCCGGGCAAATCTTCCAAACATTTTCCGCTTCCTCCGTATCCCCCAGAAGTATGAGGCAGTTCAGATAATAGGTCACTTCTGCAGCAGTAATCTCTGTAACGTCCGTCTTACGCAGCTTCATAAAATACGTACAGTATTCTTCCCGGTAAATAGTCGCTTCCTTTTCCTCCAAAATACCGGTTTCCAAATACTCTTCCAATCCAGCCAGATACCCATGAATGGTAACCAAATCCGCATTACTGCCCTTTGCTGCGTCCTGCAGTTTCTGGATTTTTTCCCGCTTCTGACGTTGCACTTCCATTTTGGCAGCAGCTACATAATACGCTGCATCAGAATCCTCTCCTGCCGGCAAAATCACTTTATAATTCCGGTCTACACCTTTTTTCAATTGTTCTAAAAGAAGTGTTCTCTTCTCCACATTGCTGCTTACCGCCATTGCTTCTTCAATAGGAATAATATTCAGTTCTTTCCCCACATCCGGAGTTTTCTGAGCTTTTGCTACCGGACAACCCTTTATCAATGCAGCTCTGTTATAAGCAGGCTTTTTACTTCTCCCCATAATCCACATAGGAATAAGGCACAGTGCTACCCCCATCGCCAACAATGCCAGAAAAAACAACATGATTAAAACAAATTGCTCCATCCCTGCTATTCTCCTAAGTCAATCTCTTTAACAACACTCACATTTACATTCTTCTTTTTCAAACGTTCCATGGCCATTTGCGCTTCCTGTTCCGATGTATTGGCCAATATTACATATACGTTTTTGTCCCAATCCATGCCCCAAATATCTACGTTTCTGAAATAATCTACCAACTTGTGATATTCATCCACCATACTTTCTCTTGGAACAATCTTTAAAATCGAATAATCGCCAAATTCTCTGTCCTTCTTTTCTTCGGCAAATTTCAATGCCTTAATAAATTCCGCCGGGAACAAAATATCCGTGTTCTTTACATACTTATCCTCACGTACTGCTTCATCATACCGGAAAGCACTTTCTAAGGACCTGGCGGTCAAAAGTAATAATGTGCGCAACATATTAACATGATAAAGAGACATATGCTCCATAGGAATCTCTTTAATAATAATTACCGCCTCACATTCACCGGCAATGGAAACAGGCAATACAAGTGCAGGTTCCTGCTTCCAAATATTACCCTCGTACAACTGATTATCGACAATAGCTCTTTTAATGTAAGGGTACGCCTCCAAATCAATGGAGCGCCTTTCCAAGATAGACTCCTCATTTAACGCAGTAATCAATCTTAAATATCTTCCGCTTGCCTTTGCCTTATAAACAGCAACCGTGTCCGTTCCCATCATATCTTCAATAACATGTAATACTTCCATAAAAATTCGATTGGATTCTAACACGTCAATTTTTTGAATAATAGAATACAATTTCGGAATACTGTTCTTTGCATTCAAAATTCTCTTTTCATATTCACTCTTGATGATAATGTTTTGTTCGTTAATAGCAGATAAACTTTCATATTCCTTCCGCAAGTCCTTAACATCCTGCTTTCTGATACGAAGTTCCTCCCGCAGATTATCCACCATATAGCCAATAATAACACCACAGAACACATATCCCGCTATAGCAACCATATATTGCGTACAAGCCTGCAAATTGACCATTTCAGGCTTATTTACGCACTCAATGGCAATATGTGCCACCCCGGCCAAAACTGCCGCTAATGAGCCTAATTTCACGCCACACAGCAGTGCTATTAACATTACACCCATAAGTAACCAAGGAACCTGTGAAAAAACAGATATATTTTTACACAAAATCGAAGCTCCGACAGAAAACGTAAAAATCAGCGCGCTCACAAAATATTCCGTTTCCTTGCTTTTCAAAGAGAACTTTCGCTTCTTTTCCTTGGTATCTTTTTCTTCTCCGCTATGTACAAATCGAACCTTTCCTTCACCCAACAACTCTTCCATATTCCAAAAATCAGTCCAGCCTACCGCCTTTTTGATTTTATCGTTGTCCACATTTACATGATAGGAAACCTCTTCTATAACAGGTTCTTTTTCGAGTTTTTCTTTATCAGCAATCTGTTTTGCAATATCTCCTTTTTGCAAAACAGCAGAACCGCAAATATTGTAAACACCTTCCCAGCGCTTATCTATCAAACGCACAACAGCATCAGCCACATCACTCACATGAATGGGTTGTATCGACTCATTTACAATAGCTTTCTCCTGCATAATATCATTTCTTAATCCGGCAAAATAATTATCCGTATCTGTAGAAATTTCATTGAAAAAAACTTGTCCCAGACGAAGAACCACAGCAAACAAACCTTCGTTCTTTCGATACTTATCCACCATATCTTCCTGCTGCGCCATCCATCTGCCCTTTAACGTGGCAGGCTTCAAATACGTTCTTTCCGCTACCGCAGACTTTTCTGTTCCATACACTTCTGTGGTAGATAAAAACAGAAACAGCCCTACCTTGGCACGCAATACCTCTTCCAAAGTATCCGCCAACAAGGAAAAGCAGCCTTTTTGCTCTGCCGTCCACTCTGCCTTCAAATAATCAATCCCCTCATAGATTACCACATCCGGCTGCACGGACGCATAGATATTCCCCATGTTCTCTCCCGAGCCCAATTCATAATATCTGTACGCATGCTTCGTTTTCGCACTCAACTTACTGATATTGTTTGTCAGAAAATATAAATCATTTTCTTCCTGTCTCAGGCGCTCCATAATACCTGATGACAAATCATCGTAATTTCCCACAAATAATATTTTCATAATTGCCCGCCTTCTAGAAAATAAATACTATACTCCCACTTTTAATATAACTACATTTTCAGCAACACTTCAATACTTATTTTGTACTTTTGTCCATTTTCGCCACGATTTCTTTGATTTTTTTGTATATAATGACGTAAAAATGTTCAAAAAGAAAAACCGCGGGACCGGATTTGCTCCTTCCAACGGTTTCACTCCTTAAGCCTGACATTCGGGATGTTTCTGTAAATACTTTTCTTTGGTTGCCAACCCACCCCGGATATGTCTCTCCGATTTATTTACATCCAATACTTTTCTCGCTTGTTTCGCCAATGTCGGATTAATCTGCATCAACCTTTCCGTGCAGTCTTTATGTACCGTCGACTTACTCACACCAAATTCCTTGGCGGTCTGCCTCACTGTGGCATTGTAGTCAATGATATAGTTGGCAATACTAATCGCCCGCTCTTCAATATAGTCTTTCAAAAGAAAACCCCTCAAATGCTTTTTTACAGTTTATGTAGCATTTAAGGGGGATATGACTGTTATTCTTTATCTTTCAAAACACTTCTGCCGCAGTTTTCCTGCTTATAATTTCTCTGCAATATCCAAAATCAAGCGTTCTGTTTTTTCCCATCCGAGACAAGGATCCGTAATGGATTTACCAAAAACATGCTCGCCGGGGCCTTGGGCACCATCCTCGATGTAGCTTTCAATCATCAAGCCCTTTACCAATCGTTTGATATCAGCATTTTGGTTACGACTATGCACTACATCCTTGGCAATACGTATCTGTTCTAAATATTGCTTTCCCGAATTATTATGATTAGTATCCACAATAACCGAAGGATTTTTCAGGTTTGCTTTCTCGCAGAGTTCTCCGACTCTTAACAAATCTTCATAGTGATAATTGGACACACTGCGACCGGTAAAGTCCGTATAACCGCGAAGAATAGCGTGTGCAAAATCATTTCCTTCACTGGTAACCTCCCAGCCGCGATACAGGAATGTGTGGCTTGACTGTGCAGCTATTATGGAATTCATCATGACGTTAAGATCTCCGCCTGTAGGATTCTTCATACCGGCCGGAATTCCCACTCCGCTTGCCGTAAGTCTGTGCTGCTGGTTTTCCACTGAACGCGCACCAACCGCAACATAAGAAAGCAGGTCTGACAGGTAACGATGATTCTCCGGGTAGAGCATCTCATCCGCACAAGTGAAATCGTAATCACGCAAAGCCGCCATATGCAATTCACGGATGGCAACGATTCCCTTATACATATCGGGCTTCGCTTCCGGATCCGGTTGATGTAACATTCCCTTGTAACCCTGTCCGGTGGTTCTGGGCTTGTTGGTATAAATTCTGGGGATAATAACAATCTTATCCGATACCTTTTCCTCAATCTCGCGAAGTCTGGAAATATACTCCAGTACAGGTTCTCTATGGTCTGCTGAACAAGGACCGATTACCAATATAAATTTATCAGAGCTACCGTCAAAAACGGCACGTATACTCTCATCGCGCTTTTCCTTAACTTGCACCATGCGTTCTGTTAAGGGGAACTCTTTTTTTACTTCCTGCGGAATAGGAAGTTTTCTGTGAAAATGCATTTGCATCGTAATTTACCTCTTTTTGATTTGTTATGACGGATTATAGCGTTTTAAAGCAGTGCGGTCAAGTGTTTCTTCATTATCTGCACTTTCTCCTGATAATTGTATAATGTTTCAATTGTACTAATCACCTGCTCCTTGCCAAGCTGTACTTCCTCTTCGGTAGTTGCTTCCATCATCAAAGCCCGTTTCACATTATATTCCAACCATCCGAGCATGCCCGTGCAGCCACCCGCAAACACTGCATCCCAGTCCACATTTTCCAGCCGCACATATTGTGTATATGCCTTCAAAAGAGCATCGAAATGCCCTTTCAAAAGTCCGCCTTTTCCATCATCTGCCCAGTAGTTTATTACTTCCAGAAGTTCCTGATAGGGATTTACATATCCCGCTGCCTCCCAATCGATAATCCATGGGGTATTTTGGTTCCACATGACGTTTTTCGGGTCTAAATCACGATGGCTGATAACCAATGTTTTTGCAAGTGCCTCCCCCGCATTGCATGCTGCTTGATTCCATGTTTTGATATCAGGAAGTGCTTGCCGATAACGAGCCGCCCAATCCTCCGCTTCATATCCCTGCGATTGTTTCTGATAGTCATCCCAGGCGAACATCGTTACTCCGCCTTCATCCGGCGTCACTCCCTCTATGGTGAGCTGTTTACTGTGAATCTTTCCCAACACCTCACCAATGGCAAAACAATTCTCTGCTGTAATCATGGGTGGAAAAACGGAAGCCCCTTCCACCCAGTCAAAAATCATATAGTGATTTCCATCCAGTTCATGAATCTGTTTTCCGTTAATCTCCAAAGCTGCCACCACGGGTATGGTTGATTGAAACGCAGTTGCTATCTTTTCTGAATTCACAGTATTCTGTAACGCAGTTGGACGTTTCATAATTTCAGGATTAAGGACCTTCACCGCGTATGTACCTTTATCAGTGTTCACACGATACATCCTATGAAGCAAGCCTCCTGATACTTGTAGCGGGTCGGCTAAAACTGCTCCCAATTTCAATGATTCCATCAAATTATTAATCTCTATATATTTCATCTGTACTAATCCTCTCTATCCAACTAATAATTGACCCTATTAACCCATATTATAAACATCCATCAATTCCATGACGCAGTAGCTGCACTGTACTCAACTCGTTCATGAGACAAGGCAGGCATTAATGCAATCTCCTCATCTCGGCTCGCATCCGGACGCAGAAAGCAGGCTCTTGACACCCTAAAGCGAATATTTGTCTTTGGCATAGACATTTTCTTTGGCATACCGTATGAACTTGGCTTACCCCCGGTTGGCACACCACAAATTGTGGCTATACCATTATCCTTTAATGTAACTGCAAATGTCCTGGCACTGCTGAAGGTATTATGGGAAACCTTGCAGTAAATCTTTTCAGGCAATAAGGAATCCTGTTGCTGATTCTCCACTACATCCTCCCGATTTGTTATCATTCTTGCCTCACCGGTAGAAAAATCTACCATCTCATACCGATGGTATTGTTTTACCCGCGTATACTTGATGAATTCGTCGATAACAGAAGAATCCCCACCCATATTCTCGCTTAGGTCCAGAACAAAGGCATTGATGCTCTGAGTATTACAGATATATGCCAATTCTCTCAACATCCGCTTATACTCCTCGTTACAAATGCAGGTATTCAAATGCATAATAACCGTACCAGCAATGATTTCGTATGTAAGAAATTCATCATCCGATATAAACTCTAAAAAACCATCATACGGTAACAAAAGAATATCTCTCTTTATCATTTCCTCACCCACTGCAAAAGTAATGGCGTAACTTCTTTTAGTTCCAAATAATCTTCTCAGATTCATTTCACTAAACATATGATAATTTTGATATGGGTATCGTATCATTCGGCTTTTTACCAAATAGATGTTTTCATGAGGAATTCTATCTGCAAGTGCCGTTATTAATTCTTCTATAGCGATTCCTTCTACACTCATAATGCGTGCATTTTGGGGGATATCCTCATATTTTTCTACTAAAATCAATTCATCACCATTCGCTCCACTCCAGCAACATTTCAAATTCAAACATAAATCCTCAGATGTATAAGGAATCTCTATATTTGTGTGACCATCCTGTAAAAAAGTTGTTAATTCTGTAGCCACATCAATAAAGCTATTATAATCTTGCACTACATCGACTTTAGCCAAGTACAACTCTTCTAATTCTGCTTTTTTCTTCTCATCAATTATTATGTAAGGATGATTTAATAATGCTGTATACAAATACTCTAAATCTTCTTTATACTCATTTATCCCCATAGTTACACCTACTTACTATATAAATCTATCTTTCATTATACCAAAAACACTCCCAAGTTTCCACCTGAGAGTGCTCGTCAATTTTGCCTATTCAATCCCCAGATAATAGTCAATCAAGTCATATATCCAGTCTTGTAAATGTGTAAATCGAAATCCTAATTTTTCTGCCTTTTCAGTGTTAATGCTATATTCCGGCTCTCCGTTATAGGGTGCAATATCCCCTTCCTTATCAAAAATTGCCTCTTTCCCCGTTTTTTCTTCTACATAATTGACGATTTCCCTTACTGAAATCGTTCCCTTAGAGCTTCCGTTAACTGCTCCTTTAAAATCCTTCTCAGCCAGAAACGCCATAAACTTTCCTGCTTCGTCAGAACCTATAAAGCCCATCTGAGCATCCAAATTGTCTATCTGCATGGGAATGGACTTTTTCACATGTTCCACATAAAACAGGAGTCTCTCTGTATAATCGTCCTTTCCAATCACAAAAGGATACCTGACTGCAATCCAATTTTTGTCACCATACTTTTGCCATAGTGCACATTCTGCCTGCCTCTTTATCTCCTCATAAGGAAAATCAACGCGATTGCACCACACAAGTTCCTTTCCTACAGGATTAAAATCTTCTTCCCTCGTATCTATCCTTTTCGGTTCGTAAACAGAAGTACTGGACATACAAATATATTTTCCGCAATCAATCGCCTCCATTGCAGACTTAATTTCATTGGAACAATACGCAATTTTGTCATATACAACGTCAAAATACCTCCCGCTGAATGCTTGTTTCATCTGATAGGCGTCCGTACGTTCCACCTGTATTCTCTTAACCTTATCACCAAAATTGTCTTCTGCCCTCTGCCTTGTAGCAATTGTAACTTCATGACCTTGCTTAATCAATTCCCAAACCATGGATACCCCAAAATATCTGGTTCCGCCTAACACTAATATTTTCATCTTTTACGCCTTTCTTCCGATAATAATCAAAAAGACTGTTGTTTTTAAAAACGCTATTCCTTACATACTTCATTATACCAAAAACACTCCCAAGTTTCCACCTGAGAGTGCTCGTCAATATTCCTTTTACATATATTTCAGATGCTCCAACAACACTTCCGCTCCAAATGGCTTTGCCACAAATCCCGCAGCACCAAGCTCCAGGGTCTTTTTCACAGTCTTATCATCAGCCATTGCAGAAAGCATCAGTACAGGAAGTTCCGGATAGGCTTTTTTTACCTTCTCAAGAATTACTAAACCATTCCCCGGCATGTTGATATCCAAAAGAAGAATATCCACCGTTTCTTTTTCCAATATATCCATGCACTCTTCGCCGTTCTTCGCCTGCAATACCTCATACTCTTGGCTATTTAAAATATCCTTCACCATATTCCGCAAAAACTCTGCATCATCTGCGTGTAATACCCTACGGAGTTCCTGATTTTCGTTCTCCGTACAATATCCAAAGAGTACATCAATATCATTCTGAATCATCACTTCAGACGCATCTATCAATATCCCTCCTGCAAGCGCATAATGTGTAATACAATGCTCTTTTCCCCTCAACAAATCGTCACAGGATAAATTTAATATATCAGCAATTCTGGGCACCAACGTTATATCCGGCAGGGAAATCTCATTCTCCCAACGTGATACCGCTTGAGGCGTTACATTCAATCTTGCTGCAAACTCCTCCTGAGTTAATTTCATCATCATTCTTCGTTTCTTAATGATAGCTCCTATTTCCATACATAACTCCTTCTTTCGTTTCCCTTAACTTAGTCCAACTTTATAATTCATTCTATCACTGATACAATTACAAGTCACTCAAGCAACAATTGTATTTCTGCCTTTTATACCTTATCTGCCCTAAAATAAAGTATATAATAATTTAATCATTGTAGAATTATCAAAACAGTGATACGATTATATTATAAATAAATAGGAGGTTTTTTATGGAAACAAAAATTAACTATTCCCAGGATGAAATTTCTCGGATGGAACTTCGTAGTTTTGTCAAAGAAGGCTTGCAGGATGCATATAACAACCAACTACTCGATTTCGACTCTACCTTTAACGAATTAGAAGAAAGGTATAGCGCCAATGAATGAATATCGTATAACTCTTACTCAACGAGCCAAGGACGATATCATTAGCATTGGCGACTATATTACTTACACATTATTAGAACCTGACATTTCAAGCAATTTCATTAAAGGTCTTAGAACTTCTATTTCACAGTTAAAATTTTTTCCTTTTAAATTCCCACTTGTTCAAGATGACATTCTACAAAGTCAAGGCATTCGCTGTATGCCCTACAAAAACTACTATATATTCTTTGAAGTAATTGACGCTATGCATGTCGTTATCATCCTCCGAGTTGGATATAATCACCGAAATTGGAAAGATATTCTTACCTAATTTTCAAAATAAAATGCTGTCAAATTCTGGCCATTCCCCTTTGTCATATAGCCATCTTCCAGAACAACGGAAACCATTCCTTCCAGCATACTCCACATAGACACAATAGCTCCCACCTCATTTGCGTCTTGAATAGCTGCAGGTGTCTTCTTACGCAGTTCATCGCCGGCCATATCTCTATGCTTTGCAATCAGCTTTGCCAATGTACTAATACCATCCATTAGTTTCTCTTTTATAGCGTTATAATCCGCATATGAGATAGTGGCAAATTCCGGGCACAAACTTCCGTCTTTTACACTCACAAAACCATCTTCCAAGAGTTTAGAAAGAGCTGCTACTTCTTCCGGTTCCTGTTTTCTTTCCACTGCAGCTTCAAGCATTTGTCCTACAGCTTGCCCATACCAAAAAGGATCTAATGTCCTCCCAGATAACTTAAGAAAATTCATGATACGCATAAACCCTTTGCTGATACTATAACGACCATTTATTCCACGCATCTCAGGATTGAACTCACCTCTTATTCCCATAACATACCCTGTACTGCCGTTTTGCAAAAGCGGAAATGTCACCTTGGTATTCATCCATTGATCCGACATCTCACTGGCTTCCCAAATAATGAGCATCAACACAAACCATCTTCTGGTATTAATGTCAGCAGCCTCATAACAGTAATCCGTATCCGCAAGATAGCCAACTCCGGCATCCACCATTTTTTTCACATCCGCAAGATTAGCACGAATCATTTCCGTTGCCTTATCATATACTGCCTTTCTCCACTGTTCATCATACAGGACCATATTGCTCTGATAAGTTTTTCCTTTTCTTACAAGCAAACCCATACCCTCTAAAATCTCTACTTCATCCTCCAGATAGGGAACACTCACTCCCATTTCCAGACTGAGTTCTTCCAGTGTCCTTGGCTTTTCATAGGCCGCAATAATGATATTTCCCGGCAACTTCCTCTCAAACAATTCCCAATATCCATTTGAATTATCTCCCCAAAAGTTAAATGTAAACTTTTCAGGTGCATAACTCAACTCGCCATATTCTCTAACCATATCCATTCCTTCTTTCAACTTTTTTCTACCTTCAAACAGGTACTGTTTTACATTAGACACAGACATACAATATTTATCCGCAATTTCTTCGCAAGTTCTGCCACCAATATAATAACTAATCATAATGCGACGGTAATTCTCTCTCAGCAGAGAAAGCTCTCTCCGTAAAATCATTATCTCTTCTTCCCTGACAAAGCTTTCTTCCGGTGAATAGCAGTGCATACCCACAAAATCTTCCGGAATTTCTGCATAATTTTCTTTCTCTCTTCTCCGCCAATAATTCTTACACAGATTATTGGCAACACTCCAGATATACCCATATACCGCTTCGTCATAAACAATTCTGTCATACGAGCGGAGCAGCTCCAAAATAATATCTGATGTCACATCTTCTGCTATGGCTGTGTTCTCCAGTCTCTTGACGCAGTATAGATATATCTTTTGCATATTCTCTTGGATAATATTTTCCATCTGTTCCTTAGTCATAAGTTCCTCATTTCGAAATGTACTTTTGAAAGCTTTCACATGTATAGTGGCAAAAAACATTAATCGGTTAGAAAATTTTTCAAAAATTCTATCTTTATTTTACCATCATAATCCATTATCCTCTATAAACTTCTTCTCTATTGTTTTTTATGATAAAATAACATCAAACTACCTAACAAAAGACATTTCACTCCGACTATATAGGTGAAAGCATTGATCAAGCGCTTGAGGAACATAATAACGTACGCACCGTTTACGTTATGCATGGAGATTACTATGAAGAAACATGAATTGCTGAAATATTTTGATGAAGAACTTATGGATAAGCTGTTTGGATTTTGCTATGCACGAACCAATGACAGCTATGAAGCAGGAGAATTATGTTCGGATATCATATTTGCTTTGGTAAAAGCATCTCATTCAAATGGAGAAATTACCAGCTTATATCCTTTCATTTGGAAAATAGCCCGGAACGTATATGCAGACTTTTCAAACGGCAGGAGAAAATATGCGAACACATTCTATGAAGGTAATGCTGATGAAGTTTTACAATACATCACAAGCGAAGAGCCGGAAGATGATAGCAACGAATTGCTTAACACAGTTTATCGTCGTATCGCTTTTCTTACCAAGGCCTATCGCGAGGTAATGATTCTGTACTACATAGACGGTTTATCTACTGCTGAAATAGCAAAGCAGCAAAATACCAGCGAGGTAGCTATTCGTCAAAGATTGTTTTCAGCCAGACAGAAAATTAAGAGTGAGGTAGAAAAAATGACAGAAACTTATAATAAACCTTTAGCATTGGACAAAGTAGATTACGTCATCTGGGGAACCGGCAATCCCGAATGGGGTGACCCACGCGAAATTTGTACCAGAATGTTTTCCAATCATATCATATGGCTTTGTCATAAAAAGCCTATGAGTGCAGCTGAAATTGCTGAAGAACTAAATGTCCCTACTGTTTATGTAGAAGAAGAACTGGAAATCCTGACAAAAGGAAAAAATGGCGAATACGGTTTCCTTCGCCGAATGGATAACGGTAAATATGCCATCAATTTCATCCTGCTTGATAAAGAAGCTATTGAAAAGGCACACGCTTTATATACAGAACAATTGCCCCGGATTTGCTCCATCATCACTGATTACATTGAGCAACACAAAGAGGAATATCTTTCCTTCCCCTACTTGAACAAGAAAGTGGATTGGAACCTGATTTTATGGCAACAAATATTTACCATGTCCGGTGTCTTCTCCGAAAAGGTTGAGAACATCCTCACCGAAAAGTACTTTAAAGAAGTCGAACAAACCAAACGTCCTTTCAGCGTGTTTGGATATGTTGATAACGGCAACCATTACGGTGGCGGTTGGGACGGAATCATGGCCAATAATATATGTGGTTATTCAGCCGTTGGCATGGACAACATTTATATCACACGTATTAAGAACCACTTCCATTGCGGGCACAATATTTCCAACGATCCTCAGATGCTGTTGACCATTCGCGCTATCGACGGATTATCCATTTCTTCCCTGTCCGAAACGGAAAAGGAACACGCCGCAAAAGCAATTGAATGCGGCTATCTGTATCGTGAAAATGATATGCTTTATACAAAAATTCTGGTAAATGAAGTTAAAGACACCAGTCGCCTCTTCAGCATCAGCGGAGGGCTTCACAATGCATTTGAGGAAGAATGTCAGATTGTTGCAACAAAACTTGCTGCTCTAATCAAGAAAAGCATTCCAACATATCTGTTGGGTGAATGGAAATTTGCCAACATACTTGCCAATATGCCGGTACTGGATTCAGTGGTAGAATCACTAATAGAGCAAGGCATTCTCATTCCGCCTAAGGATGGCATCGGTGCGGAAGGCTGTTGGATGAGCGTTATGAAATAAGCCGCAGAACTAAAAGATATGAGGGATTCTAATAGTCTATTTTCGGCATTTAGAATCCCCCATATTTTTCAGATTCTCCGATAAATATAACATATTTGTCCTCCTTATATTTATTCCACTCAAATCATATCACGTACTCCATTTCTTTCAATGGCGCAGTAGTTGTGTTGAACTCAACCCCTTCCCCGGCACAACTACCGTATATTTTTCCTGTACATCCTCCTGTTCTTTTGAAACCATTCAAAAACACTCCCAAGTTTTCACTTGGAAGTGTTCCTACTTCTCTCTATTTAACTGCCATAACCATCTTATTTGTTTTTCCGAGAGCTTCGCCCACCTTAACCGGAATTTCTTCATGGTCTTTGCTGTAAAACTTACGTTTCAGACGAATTGCATCTTTCTGAAGGAACAGAACGATGGTAGAACCGCCGAACTCAAAATATCCCTTTTCTTCACCTGCTTTTACATCGCCATTTATCAAGGGGCGTTTATGATTAGATATTTTGCCCACCAGGAGTGCACCCACTTCCATCTGAACAATAGTGCCAAACTCTTCTGTTTCAATCACCTGATATTCCCTGCTGTTTCTCACAAAAACAGGCAATGTTCGGAGTGCTATCGGTCTGACACAGTGAAGTTCACCGTCAATTCTTTTTGTTCCATGGATATGTCCGTCTGCCGGATAACAATATCTATGGTAGTGAGCAGGAGTTAATCTGAATATCAATGCTATTCCGCCTTCAAACTTTCTGGCCAACTCATTGTATTGTAATAAGTCATCCATAGAGTAGCGGCTTCCCTTAATTGCAAAAGTAGAATCCTTTTTAATTCTAAGTGGTGTCAGGAAACCGTCACAAGGACTGATTAATGTACCATACGGCACATCAATTTCCTTCAACTCCTGCTTTCTTGTAAAGAAATCATTGAACGATGCAAATCCACCTTCCGGAACGATAACACCATCCATACTGATGTTGTTTTTTTCCATAAAGTAAGGAATTGCGGCCTTGGATAGCTTTGAAGACAATACTTTGCCCCCCACCTTGGATACCCAAGGATGTACCAATGCTTTCAAAATCATTCTTCCCACACAGGTTCTATACAAAAATCTTAATGTCAGTGTATCTTTCATAGTGCATCCCATCCCATAAACAGAACCATTCCGATTGCTTCAAAGATACCTAAAACAACGAGAACTACCTTTCCAATCAAACCGGGTTTTTTAATCTGGATCGGAGAAAGGAAGCCGGTTCCCAAAACAATCAAAAGAATAGAAAAACAAATATTGTTCTTGATCAACTTGTAATCATATACCATGTAAATAATTGGCAAAATAACTGCTACGGTTGTAACAGGGACACCTAAATAACTCTTACGTTTCTCCGTTGTCTGACTCTGGCGTTCTTCTTCCAAAACATTAAAATATGCCAAACGAATCAGAGCACAGAGAACAAACATTGCAGAAACTACTCCTGCTAACCTTGCGCCTCCGCAAACCATGTAAACAAAAATACCGGGTAAAACACCAAAACTAATCAAATCGCTCAATGAATCAATTTGTATTCCGAATTTTTTCTCACTTGCAGTTCTTTCTTTGGTTGCAGCAACTGCCCCGTCAAACATATCGCATACTCCGGCTAACAAAAGACAAAATACCGATTCCCAAAACCGCAGATTGATAGCAGCCAAAATACCGCAAAATGCTGACAACATTCCGCAATATGTAAGTACTACTGTGTAATCATAATATCCAAGTGCTCTTTTCTTCATTTCTCTTTCTCCCTTTAAAAAAATCCAAATGCCAGACTATATCCCAGGATACACCATGGTTTTCCCAGGATAATAATCCAGAAAAATTTTTTACTGTCCATCTTTATCAAACCGGAAAAATAACAAAAGAAATCATCCGGAAACAACGGTAATAATGTTGCTATAAAGAGAAACCATGCATACGATTTACTCTTTTCTATTCTGGCGGTCCATTCCCGACATTGCTTCTCCGGGAACATGGAAAGTATAATATCCATTCCGTATCTCCTGCCTACGTAATAGGCAATAATGGACCCAACACAAATACCTATATAATTACAGATAAACCCGGTAGCCCAACCATATGCCAACGCGCCTCCGACGCATCCCAAATATCCCGGGAGCACCGGAACTGCCACTTGGAATGCCTGAAAAACACCTAATACCAGTGGTCCTGCTATTCCAAACTGTTTCATATAATTTTGGAAATCATCCACCGATGCAATCTTTTGATTGACTAATTCTTTTATTAGCAGAACAAGGAGCACAATGCAAATCACAATGATCCCCATTCGAATTTTTTTACTCACAATCACAGCTCCTTCTGAAAAGCTTATTGTAAACCCGCATCATACACTTTTTATATCCTGAAACAAACCTACTCTTCACCACAAACCAATAACTACCTTCAGCAAGTGCAACACCTACAATTGCATCAACAATTACATGTTGCTTTGTTGTAAGAGTTGAAATACATACACTCAACGCAAACAATATAGAGAAAATTTTGTACCATTTGGGTATTCTCGAATTCTCTCTAACTGCAATATAGCCGAACCAACTGGTCAAACAATGAATTGACGGCAACAGATTGTCCGCGGCGTCAGCACTGTATAATAACAACATAATGTCTCTCCAAAATGTTCCTCCCTCTATAACGGGGCGAACATTCGTTGTCGGATAAACTAAGAAGATTACCATACAGACCATCTTAGCCAGAAAATCAGCACTCAAAAATCTAAATGCCGTATCCCGGTCCTGTCGGCTTCCCAACACATAATTTACAACCCAAAAAATATAACATCCGAAATATATGGAAACAGTCCATGGAATCAACGGAATATTTTCTTCAAAACTATTCGTCAAATCATGATGAAACCATTGACTTGTAAAAATGCGTGTCCCAAAATATGCCACCATATTACAGGTAACCGTTAAAATAAGGGGGAACCACATACACTTGGGGACAATCCCCTTCTTCTCTTTCATAACAAACTCCTCAAAACCTCATTCTTCAAGAGCCTTCACACATACACCTTCTATATTGTATGAACAACCCGTCACAGTTATTGCACTTTATTTTTCTTGCCCTTTCCGGTCAAAAAGATAAATGCCAACAAAATCAATAAATATAAAACAACCAGACCCAATACTACCCACACCATAATATCACTTTTTGCCGCCATGCTGACCAGAAGCAATACCGGTGCGCCAAAGGCTATTCCAAAAGAACTGCCTGTAATCAAATTATTTGCTGCCGGTGTTTCATAGTTCGGATCGATTTCTCTAAGTAACAATACACCCGAACTAATGGTACCTGTCAGCATACCATACATGGAGAAAAATCCTTCATAAACATAGTCCGGATATATCTTTTTACACATATAGAGCAAATAGACAAATGTCGCTATACCGCCCAATACTGCCATTAAAACAAATGCTAACCAGTTACCGGACAAATCATCAATATTGATGCTGGCAATGCCTGATACAATCATAATATCAAAAGCCAGACCTGAAATACGACTTAACAGATAGTTATTCTGATATTGTCTACTCATCCACTTTGCATTACGCATACACTTGAAAAGAACGCGGAACAGAATTGCAATCATGGAACCAATAATAAAATTAAATCCCCACAAAAGAGTTGCCACTGTGCCTGCCGCTCCGGGAGCTACTTGTAACAACAAATCCGCAATTCCCTTTGTAACCAAGTATGTTGCCAAATATACTAAAAATACCAATGCCACCTGCACACTCAAACGGTCTATAGACTCAGACACAGGAAGCTCATCATAATCCTGAAATGTATCAACTGTTACCGAACCGGACATCTCTTCATCCGTTGTTTTCACATTTACGATTTTTTTGCGATTGTAAATGTACAAGAACAAAACTCCAACCAAACATGCACATAAATAACCTGCAGCAGCCAAAGACAAGCCAAAAGAACGTCCTCCTGTCATGCCAAGCGCCTGATAGGTAGTTCCTACATTATTAGCCTGACCGGGGCCCTGTCCGTAAGCCATAGGAAGCAAAATGCCGCTTGCCTTAAACAAATCCGGCTTAATCGTGTATGCCAATGCTAATGAAACGACCAGTCCCACAATAGCCTGCACAAGATACGTACTTACAATTAAGGCTCCGCTCTTGCTGCCTATTAAGGCTCCTGACCCGCTGTTAGCTTTTGGCACTCGCAGAGACATGGCAATAAAACCTATAGCAAGGCAATGATAGGTCAGCATTTCCATAAACTGCATATCTATCGCAACAATATCCAGCGAATTAACCAACAGTAACATAAAACCGGCCAAAACTGCCGTAGGCATTAAACTCTTACGAATGAAATAAACTTTTCTGCGCAGTGCATTCGCCAAAAGAATCAATCCTGCAATAATTCCGATTTGTATAATCCAATTCCATAATGTTTCATTTGCCGCTGAAAAGTCCATTAATTACATCCCCTTGTCTTTTCATACCATTATTTCAACGTACCGGTTTTATAAAACTCATACAAAAGATGAAATTTCAAAGCATTCTCATTCGGTAATAACTCAAAATATCCGTCCTTAGTCGAGAAAACCAGTGCGTGTCTTCCGTGCATGGCCATATCTAAAATATCATCAAATTTGATTTCGCAATCACCGCAAACAAGTTTTTCCTTAGATAAAGAAACCTGACCTTCTGCCAAAACAGTTTCTTCCCCTTTGGTTACGTTTTTCAAAACTCCGCTCGAAGACGAAAACGAAAAATTGTCGTCAGCAGCTGATTTTTTTATTTCTTCTTTTTGCCAAGCGTACAATTCCTTTACTGTCTTGTACTCTATACCATCCAACATAGCATATTGATCATAGCGAAACGTCATATCACATTTACTGCATTTCACGGTATCTTTTTCAGAAGATATAGAATCAATTGCTCCGCATTTAGGACAAATGAACAACAGATTCTCCATGCGTACTGCTAATTGCTTTCCTTTGTATTTGGCAGGATTAGCTAATTGTCGTTCGTACGCGTCTTCATGTAAATCCTTGGCAATCACTTCATTCAGCTGCGCAACGGTCATGTCTGCCACTTGCTCTTTTGTATAAATATTAACGATATTTCCGCTGATACGTCCTTTTCTGGTACCGCCTTCGCTCCAGTTCGGACTTACAAAGTAACCGCCTTCTATTCTATATGTAATCAAAGCGCATTTTGCACTCTTGATTACTTTTCCCGTAGCAGGCTGAATATACGCAGTTACACCATCCCAGCTTCTGGCACCTTCTGCAAACATACAGACACTTTTACCATCTTTTACCTTGCGGACCATTTCCATTACTGCAGATGTAGCTGTGGCTCCCTTATATCGAATAATAGGAGCAAAACAATGTTTTAGGAGCTTAGATGCCAATCCCCATCTGGTAATATGTTCACTTGCAACAAAATACATTTGTTTTCGAAAACTCATACCTACAAATATTGGATCATAATCCGTCACATGATTAGATAACACAATATATGTATCGGGTAATTCCTTGGTTTTGGGCTTTTTATATTTGTAGCCAAACTTCAACTTAATAAAAAGCTCAACAGGCAAATGAAGCAATTTCCAATAAAAGCGATGCAATTTATTCGAGCTCATTCCGCACTCACCCACTCTCCCCATTGTAATCTACATATATATTACCTAACATGTCGTAATCTGTCAAGATTTCTGTCTTATTCTATAAAAGCAGCTCCGATAATTCCTGCATCATTTCCCAAACAAGAGGTTACTATTTGAGGAATTTCACCACTTTCCCCGCCAAAGCACATCTTTTCGACTTTCTCCTGTAATGGTTTTGTTAAATTGTCCTTCTGTTGTGATACTCCTCCGCCCAAAATAATGACCTGCGGGCGGAAAATATTTACAAAATTGGCAATTCCTTCACTCAAATAATTTTCATATTCTTCCAACACGGAATCTGCCGTTTTATCACCGCTTTTACGAGCTTCATATACCAATCTTCCATTCATTTGCCTATCATTAGCTTCATACAATTGATATAAAACAGATCTCGGATTTCCCTCTGCTTTTTCTTTTGCAGTCTTCATTAATGCCGTGGCAGATGCATATGCTTCCAAACATCCTCTGCGCCCACATGTACATAATCGTCCTCCCACCTGTATCACCGTATGCCCCAACTCACAACCACCTCGCAAGGGACCCGCGAAAATTTTCTTATTCAGCACAACTCCGCCACCCACACCGGTTCCCAAAGTGATTAATATAGCATCTTCCTTTCCCGCTGCAGCTCCTGCAAGCACCTCTCCCAATGCTGCCGCATCCGCATCATTGGCAAGTGCCATGGGTTTATCCAAATATTCCCTCATCCATTTAAGTAAGGGTACATCTTTCCACTGAATATTATTGGAGTAAACAACCACTCCTTTCTCGGCATCCACTGTTCCCGGGCAGGCAATTCCGACTAAGTTGCAACTCTGCCATGGTTCTCCTTGCTCTTTGAACAAATCCTGTATCGCCCTGGCCATTGCTTCTGCAATTTGCTTGGGATTTTTAGTCTCAGCTTCTGTTGGAATTACCTTCTTCGCAATAATCCCACACTCTTCCGTCACCAATCCGATTTTAATACTCATACCGCCAATATCTACGCCAACTCTCATACTTCACTCCTATTCAAACAAAGCAGAAGACTGACGCCTTCTGCTTTAATCATTTCTTATTCAATCACTCTTCGCACAGATAAGATTGTTCGATAGGTTGCCTTGCTCACTTTAATACCACCCTTAGGATATGGTTTACTGTTACTTGCATGTACAATATATCCGCCTCCGATATAAAGTCCCACATGGCCGCTGTAACATACAATATCACCCGGTTGCGCATTCTCCAATGATACTTCTTTGCCTATGCTTCGTTGGGAAAGAGAACTTCTTGGAATTGTATATCCAAAATGTCGATAAATCTGATATGTAAACCCGGAGCAATCAATACCGTCTGTCAAACTGTTTCCACCGTATACATATTTGTTTCCGATATACTGACATCCGAACTTAGCCATTTGCTTGCCGACTTCACTTCCTGTGGCAGCATCTATCAAATCATTGTAATCGGAATCGTAGTCCCCATTCAATGCATCTTCCAGCGCTTTTCTGCGTGCCTCTTCTTCTTTTAGCTTAGCAAGTGCCTGCTGCTCCTTTTTCAACTGCGTACGAGCCACCTGTGCTTTACTCTCTGCCTGTGCAATCAGCACTTCATAATTATCAGCTTTCTCCTGCAATTCCAGCTTCAAGCTGTCACAGTATAGCTTCTGCTCTTCCAGTACGGTTTTATTTGCTTCCAAAGAAGTCTTCTCTTCTTCTAACTGATTCCACATATCTTGGACATCCTGTTTAGCCTGCTCATACTGTTGCAGCATTTTTGCATCATAATCATACAAGTGTTCCGCATATGTCGTTCGGTTCAAAAACTCTGCCACACTGCTGCTTGACAGAATTTTCATTAAGGCATACTTTGCTCCGCCTCGCTCATAACTGAGCTTAATACGCTGCGCCATAGCTTCTTCTTGCTCTTTTAATTCTTCTTTGGCATTTTGATATTCTACCTGTTTGGTTGCAATAGCTTTTTCCTTCGCAATGATTTCGTCTTCCAGCAAATCAATCTCTGCCATTACATTGATAATCTCTGCGTTAATGTCATCTATCTGTTCGAACAAAAGCTCCTGCTCGCCAATCATAGAATCCACTTCGTCTTCCAAGCCTTCAATAATCTCTTCGATTTCCTCAATCTCTTCTTCTTTTTCCTGTATGGTTGTAGCATAAACATACATACCATCACCCCAGGCAGGACCCATAAGTGCAATTACCAAAGCAAATGTCAATATGAAATTAAGTGTTTTTAATCCAATTCTTCTCATAATAATATCATAACACATTGCTGTCAAAAAAGCATCCCCAATATTCTTAATTTTTTCAAAAGAATGTGTCGGAAAGTTCTCCCTCCCGACACATTTAATCCTACTATTTCTAATTTTATAATTCGCAGTTATTAACTGTTCTGGGGAATGGTAATACATCACGGATATTGCTCATACCGGTGAGGTACATTACACATCTTTCAAATCCCAAACCGAAACCTGCATGACGAACAGAACCATATTTACGTAAATCTAAATAGAATCCGTAATCTTCCTTATTCAATCCCAGCTCATCCATTCTCTGTTCCAAAAGTTCTAACTTATCTTCACGCTGGCTACCACCGATGATTTCACCGATACCGGGTACCAGACAATCCATAGCTGCTACAGTCTTACCGTCTTCATTCAGCTTCATGTAGAAGGCTTTGATTTCCTTCGGGTAATCGGTAACAAACACAGGGCGCTTGAACTCTTGCTCTGTCAGGAATCTTTCATGCTCTGTCTGTAAATCACAACCCCAGAACACCTTATAATCAAATTCATCATTGTGCTTTTCCAAAATTTCAATAGCTTCTGTATAGGTTACATGACCGAAATCAGAGTTAACAACGTGGTTCAGTCTGTCAATCAAGCCCTTATCAACAAACTGGTTAAAGAATGCCATCTCTTCCGGCGCATTCTCTAATACATAACGAATAACATGCTTCAACATGCTCTCTGCTAAAATCATATCATCCTTTAAATCTGCAAATGCCATTTCCGGTTCAATCATCCAGAACTCAGCCGCATGACGGGTAGTATTGGAGTTTTCCGCACGGAAAGTAGGTCCGAAGGTATATACATTCTTAAATGCAAAAGCATAAGTTTCTACGTTTAACTGACCGCTTACAGTCAGGTTGGTCGGCTTGTTAAAGAAATCCTGTGAGAAATCCACCTTGCCATCCTCTGTCTTGGGCAGGTTATTCAAATCCATGGTCGTAACCTGGAACATTTCACCGGCACCTTCACAGTCACTTCCTGTGATAATCGGAGTGTGCACATATACGAATCCTCTATCCATAAAGAAAGTATGAATTGCATAAGCAATCAGAGAACGCACACGGAATACCGCCTGGAAAGTGTTAGTTCTGGGACGCAAGTGAGAAATCGTTCTCAAATATTCAAAACTGTGACGTTTCTTCTGCAAAGGATACTCCGCATTGGAAGGTCCTTCTACAAAAACTTCCTCTGCCTGCATTTCAAAGGGCTGCTTTGCCTGAGGGGTTTCTACGATAGTTCCTCTGATAATCAAAGCTGCACCTACGTTTGTCTTGCACAACTCTTCAAAGTTTGCCAGCTTATCACTGTAAACCACCTGCAAAGGCTCGAAAAATGTACCATCATTAATCACCAAAAAACCAAAGTTCTTTGAATCACGGTTATTTCTCACCCATCCTCCGATGGTCACTTCCTTGCCAATATATGATTGTCTGTCACGATATAAATCTTTAATATCCGTTAACTGCATATTCTTTTCCTCCTCATAAGTTCCCTGTTTATTCTGTCGTTACCTTAGCATTTTCAACCAAAAATGCAATTACATCTTCCAACATAAACAATTCTCTATATCCTTCCTTAGGGTTCGCACCGATGTATTCCTCTATAGTGGTGCATCCTGCAGAAACTGCTACTTCCAACAAACGTGCATCAAAGTCTTCATCGCTGAGATTCAAATTCTCTGCATTTGCAACCGCCTGGAATGCAAGACTCTGTCTTGCAGACTCTTCTACATACAGCACTAAGAATGTCTGCAAATCCATACCATAATAATAACTACACAAAGTATCCACATCCATTCCGTACATAGCAGCTTCATTTGTCATAGTCAATGTAAAATCACTGGAGTAACTATTGATCAAATCAGTAGCGGTACCGGTATACTTGCACTGATTCATAAATGCTTCTACTACTGCATTCTCTAAATTAATCTCGTAATAATATTCCTTGTAATCTTTCAGATAATCATAAACATACTGCTTCATTTCTTCTACAGTAGTGAAATCCGGATTACCTGCAGCTGCAATTACATCATCACTCCACATATCCTCACCGGGATAAATGTAATTCACGGTAACGGTGAATACAACTGCCTGTCCTGCCAATTCTGTATTACCATAATTCTCAGGAAAAGTTAAATTCAAATCAACGGTTTCTCCGGGCATTACGCCTACCAAACCATCTTCAAATCCGTCAATAAAGGAACCTGTTCCAATTCCCAACTGCTGTCCTGTAGCAGTACCGCCGTCAAAAATAACGCCATCCTTTTTGCCGGAGTAATCAAGATTTATCAAATCTCCCATTTCAACGGCACGATCTTTAATTCCGTCTTCCTCTGATACAAAATCACTGTAAACCTGAGTATTCAAGGTATTCCATTCTTCTTGAGTCACCTCTTTACCGGGTATGGTAACCTGAATATTCTTATAATCACCCAAAGTTACATAATTTTCTACCGGGTAATCCTTCAAAACAATACGCTCTACACTTGTCACAGGCACGTTTGTACTTGCATCCGGTTCTGTAACATTTGTATTAGGCTCCGCAACACTATCAGTAGGCGCCGGTGTAGGAGTCGCTTCTGTACTATCTTCTCCTCCACAAGCAGTCAACAAGCTAACCGCCAAAACTGCAGTCAATAATTTAATCCATCTTTTTTTCATAACATATCTCCAATCCGTTTATCATTCACAACTGATGTTCAAATCACACATATAAAAATACTTATACCACAAACTCAGAATTATGGAAAGTATTTTGTTTGGATTTCCTTATTTTTTCACATAAAATACATATTTTTACAATAAGGGAGACAACAATCTTGACACTTGTTCCTTTACTCTGATATGCAAAGGACGTCCCAAATAAGCATCTTTGCTGATTCTGGTACAATACTCCAAATCCCTCACAAAATGTTCCTGCATCTCTGTTGCTTTCTTTTCATCATATATTATTGCATTTACCTCAAAATTTAAATAAAAACTGCGAATATCCATATTGGCAGTTCCGTAACACAAAACCATTCCGTCTACAATCATGCCCTTCGCATGCAAAAAACCTTTATCGTAAGTATAACACCTTGCTCCCGCCATTACCAAATCTCCAATATAAGAATATGTTGCCCAATACACAAACGGGTGATCCGGCTTACAAGGAATCATAATATTCACCTCCACTCCCGATCTGACTGCTATGAGCAGTGAATCCAAAATTGCCTCGTCCGGCACAAAATAAGGCGTTTGGATATAAATGCTCTTCTTTGCCTTATGAATCAGTCTCAAGTAATTATCCCGTATAGGTTCATCAGCCCGATCCGGTCCGCCGGAAATAATCTGTAGCTTACATCCTTCCTTGCCATCCGAAAAAAAGGTGTCATAATATTTTGAAACTGCAAACAAATTCTGTTTGGCCGCATAATTCCAATCCAATAAAAAGCGCAATTGTAATCCCAGCACACCACCTCCCACAATTCTCAAATGTGTATCTCGCCAGTCACCGAATTTATCATCCAGGCCTATATACTCTTTGCCAATATTGAAGCCTCCCAAGTACCCGATCCGATTATCAATGACCAATATTTTTCTGTGATTTCGGTAATTCATTCTCAGATGAAATCGCCGAAATGCAGCAGGAAAAAACTCTGCTGTTTCGATTCCTTCCCCATTTAACTTCTTCCACATTTTTCTTCGGACCGTGCGGCATCCCATTGCATCAAACAGAATCCTGACCTCTACTCCCTGCAAGATTTTCTCCTTCAACACATTTACAATGCGTCTAAACAAAATATCATCCCGCAATATATAAGACTGCATATGAATAAACTCCTTTGCACTTTTCATATCCTCCATCATCTGTTCAAACAACGTATCTCCATCCACAAAAATATCAACATTGTTATCATCACTCAAAATCGCTCCTGATGTTTTCATATTATACAGAGCCAAATCCACATACTTACTGAACTCAGAATCGATTTTCTCCATATCAACATTCTTAATCACATATTCCTGCCTGCTTAAAATATTGTGAAAATTATCCTCTACTTCCTTGATTTTGAATATTTTCCTTTTATGCATATCCGTCCCCAGCAGAAGATAAAAGGCAAATCCCACAACCGGCATGAAAAACAACAAAAGAAGCCATGCCCATACACTCTTTGGACTTTTCCGCTCAAAGAACACAATGGTCACAGCAAATAAAAGATTAAACAGCATTATATTTTTAAGAAAGAATGAAACACCTATTTTTGTTAGTTCAACAACCGGTTGCATATAATAATCCCTCTGAAATTATTAATATTCCAAATCCCCAAAACTTATTCTTATCTCTTTCTTTTTTTCTCTGTTTACCGGAATCCGCAAAAGTAACTGTTGCTTAATAACCAAAAGAATGTTAAAATGTGAAGAGTTAAATTTATGGATATATTTAGGAGGAACTACTAGTGATATTAGCAATGGCACCTTGGGCGATTACCTTATTGGTAATTCTCATTGTATTAATCGTTTTAATTGTTATTTTGTATTTCGTGGGCAAGAAAGCACAGAAAAAGCAAGCTGAACAAGAGGAACTGTTACAAGCAAATAAGCAAACCGTTTCCATGTTGATTATTGACAAAAAGAAAATGAAGCTTAAAGAATCGGGACTGCCGCAAATGGTCATTGACCAGACTCCCAAGATGATGCGTAACTCTAAGTTACCCATTATCAAAGCTAAAGTTGGTCCCCAGATTATGTCGTTAATCTGCGACCAGAAAATTTTTGATTCTGTTCCCGTAAAGAAAGAAGTAAAAGCAGTAGTCAGCGGTATTTATGTAATTGGAGTAAAGGGATTGCACGGAAAATCCGAAGCACAACCCCAAAAGAAAAAAGGCTTCTTCAAGCGTGCTATGGAAAGCGCACAGGAAAAAGCCGGAGCAAAACCCCTCAAATAAAAACAACAGTCTGTTGGAGCTTATCCTTCAGACTGTTTTTCTTTTATCTTAATTTGAATATGGCAATCAGCCACCGGTTGTTCTTGAGATTTCAAAGCATACTCAATCTCTATTCTCATCTCATCGGAAGCCTCTTCTATCACGAGTTGCTTTGTATGTATTTCCATCAGAAAACCACCAAAGGGCGTTTTATATTCCGTAGCATAAACACCTTGTTTCTCGAAAAACATGTGCGAATGAATCAAACCTTTCTTGGTCAGCTCTACACTGTTCTTTTTGATTTTCAACATACTCTTGGTTTTTTCCGTAAAGCCTTCCTGATGTTCCTCAAACATGACATAGTGAGCCTGATTACGCAAATAATATTCACCCTTTACTTCTGTCACCGTACGTTCCGGCTCTTGTCCCGGGTAACGTTGTGTGGCTTCCATTCTCACCAACACATCTTTATTCATAATCGTACCTCACTAATATTGCTCGATATTTACCTTTTTGGCAGAAAGGATACCGTACTTAATAATAGAATTGGCAAAATTCTTAAATTTCTCTGCCGTATCACTCACATAGAATTGATACTGGTTTTCTCCCAATGCCGGATGATGCTCATTTAACAAGCCTCTTTCCTGCAATAACGCTTTTAATTCAATGGCCGTTTCATACGCAGGATTTACCAAAGTAACATCCTCACCAATGATTCTTCCCAGCGTAGAACGAATCAAAGGATAATGGGTACATCCCAAAATCAAGGTATCAATATCCATATCAATTAATTCTGTGAGATATCTCTTTGCAATCTCATCCGTAACAGGGTCAATCCACAATCCCTCTTCAATCAAAGGTACAAACAACGGACATGCTTTTCCAAGCACGGTAACATCCTTATTCATCTCTTTTATGTACTGTGTATATATGCCACTGTTTATGGTTGCTTCAGTAGCAATAACGCCGATTTTGCCGTTGCGTGTCACTTCGGTCGCCACCTTCGCTCCCGGCTTAATCACGCCAATCATTGGAATGTCACATTCTTTCTCCAATTCTTCCAAGGCGTATGCACTTGCCGTATTACATGCCACCACAATGGTTTTTACATCAAATGTCTGCAAAAAATGCATGATTTGCTTTGAAAATCGGGTAACTGTATCCTTAGACTTGCTACCATAAGGTACTCTGGCAGTATCTCCGAAATATATAATTTTCTCATTTGGCATCTGCCGCATAATCTCTCTAACAACTGTCAAGCCGCCGACACCCGAATCAAAGACTCCGATGGGTGCTTCAGCTCCCGGTTTTAAGCCATGTTCTGTAACCATTTCTTTTCCTAACCTTTGTTTATATATTCTTTATCCATTCCCAAATACGAAATCGAAAATGAACCTTGTCACCGTCACTTTTCAGTCGGTCATTATATTTCTCTCCATTAAGTTCACATTCTATCATTTCTTCCGACATCTGTACAGTGTTTTCTTCATAAATCACTTCATAGATCCCGGCCGTTTCAGTCAACTCGGGATACCAAAAATCCCACCAACTGAATGCAACAAACAAAATAAAATAGAATGTTAATCCCCGCCACTTTCTTTTCATCTCCATACTCCTTTTCTTTCTCTTTGAAAGAAGTATAGCCTGAAATCATGGTTTTAATCATTTAGCGGAATGTTTTTCCTTTTCCAGACGTATTTGCTCAATAATCGCCTTCTCCTGATTATCTATATGCAACTTAGCCGCGGAAGTTGCCTCTTCTTTATTCTTTTTGAGAATCCCCTCATAAATCATCCTGTGTTCAATAATAAGACTCTGATGTCGACTGATATCCTTTAAATACTCAAATCGATAACGATACATCTGCTCGGACAGATTGTTAATAAGTTGCACCAGACGTCGGTTTCCGGTAGCCTGCACGATAATATCATGAAGCGCCACATCTGCCTGTGCAATCTTGCGAATATCCTTGGTCTTTACTGCTTCCGCAAAGTCATCGCAAGCCTTTTCCAGCGCATTCAGCTCCTGCTGTGAGATTCTCTCGCAGGCCAGTTCTACACACAATGCATCCATGGACCGACGCACTTCCAACACATCATTCATGCTCTTTTCCGTAATCTGCGCCACCTCTGCCCCCCGCCTGGGAATCATGGTTACCAAACCCTCCAACTCCAGCTTGCGGATAGCCTCTCTGATAGGCGTTCTGCTGACACCCAGTTTATTGGCCAGATGAATCTCCATCAGTCTCTCACCGGGCTTTAAATCGCCTGTTAAAATCGCCTGCCTCAAGGTATTAAACACCACATCTCTCAGTGGTAAAAAATCATTCATTTGAATCTGCAAATTATCCTGCATAGGCTCCCTCTTTTCTGTATAAAACCGGTTTACGTCTCATTGTTATTGTAAAATCCTGTCACATAGACTTGTTTTGCCAGTGACTTATTCTTTATATACTCCATTGCATTTTCAGCATCTTCTTTCTTTTCAAAGATGCCAAATACGGTAGGACCGCTGCCGCTCATAAGACTTCCCATGGCTCCATGCTCCAGCATACATGCCTTAATTTCTGTGATTATGGGATGCTTTTTCACGGTTACATTTTCCAGCACATTGCCTAATCGCTCTACAACTCCCTGCAAATCTTTTCGTGCCAACGCCTCTGTCATTCCGTCAATATCAGGATGTTTTTCCACACCTTCCGCATCCAAATGCTCATATACATATTTGGTAGAAACATTGATATTAGGCTTTGCCACCAACAAAACGCACTCAGGGGGCGCCGGCAAAGGGGATAACTTTTCGCCGATTCCTTCTGCCAAAGCAGTACCTCCCATAATACAATAGGGGACGTCTGCTCCCACCTTTACGCCCAGTTCCTGTAGTTCCTGCACTGAAGCGCCCAATTCAAACAACTCATTCATTCCCAGAAAGGTACCTGCCGCATCCGTACTTCCGCCTGCCATTCCCGCTGCTATAGGAATGTTTTTCTCCAAGTGAACACTGACCCCCTCCTGAATATTGTATTTCTCTATCATCAACTTTGCGGCTTTATAAATCAAATTACCGTCATCCGTGGGAAGCTCTCCGTGATCTGTGGTAACTACAATTCCCCGGGGAATCTTCGTCAGCGTCAGAACGTCAAAAATCCCCACCGTCTGCATGACCATCTTTACTTCATGATAACCATTTTCCAAACGGCCGATGACATCCAGCCCTAAATTAATTTTCGCATATGCTTTTCTGATACACTGTTCCACAAATACTGCCTCCGTTTTCTTGTATACAATATACAATAAGATTGTACTAAAAAAAATACAATTATTCAAGGGGAACCATTAACTTTTTTTAATTAGTGCCGATAAACAATATAGTGAATAGTCACTAATTTTATTCAAGGAGGAATGAATATGAATGTAAACGGAGTTACATCGGCGCAGGCAGCATACCAAACTTATGCGACTGACACCAAGAAAACCTCTGCTGCAAAAGCAGAAAACAAGGTTGCAGAAGACAGTGGCGTTATTTATGAACGCTCTGAGCAAACATCTTCCGCCAAAAAGTATAAACCTGACGTGAACATGATTCAGAAGCTGAAAGCGGATGCTGAAGCCAGAACCGCACAGCTTAGAAGTCTGGTAGAACAAATGATGTCCAAGCAGACCAACGCTTACGGACAGGCAAACGATATCTGGAAATTCTTGGCAAGCGGCAAATTTACCGTAGACCCGGCCACGAAAGCTCAGGCACAGGCCGATATTGCTGAGGACGGTTATTGGGGTGTAGAAGCAACGTCTAACAGAATTATCGATTTTGCTACCGCACTTACAGGCGGAGATCCAAGCAAAGTAGAAGAAATGCGCGAAGCCTTCAAAAAAGGCTACGCTATGGCTGAAGAAAAATGGGGCGGCGAACTTCCCGAAATTTCTAAGCAAACATATGACGCAGTCATGAAAAAATTTGATGAACTCGCCGGTATCAGTACCGACGCTGAATAATACTACCATAAAAAGGAGGGCTAAATGCCCTCCTTTACGATTATCAGCTTCTGTCCCGGCATAATCAAATCTCCGGTCAGGTTATTCAACTTTTTAAGTCTGTCTACCGACACATAAAATCTCTTCCCGATACTCCATAAGTTATCTCCCGGTTTCACCACATAAACCACTATACCGGGCATACCTGCAAGCATTTTGGTATCTAAAGGCAAACTTTCCACTCCGGAAATCATTTCTCTCTCACTTTGCCTAAATGCCGTGATATGGAATACGGGCACTGCTTTTACATCCAGTTCTTCTCCGTCCAGAATAACTACCTGTAGTTGTTCCAAATCCACCTGTGTTTCTACTAAGTCCCCCGGTGCGATTCCCGGAATCTCCATTTCATACTTGTAAGGAATCTGCGCCTTTACCACATCATACATTTTCTCTTCATCACTACTGATGTAGAGTACCTGTAAAGAAACTACACCACTTGCATTCACTGCATTTTCTTTAACTTCCACACTATCCAAACCGACTTTTCCTTCACTGTGTAAGAGTTGCAAAATATTGCTGTTATGCCTTCCGATGCGTACATGCTGGGAAACCTTTTGCTTTCCGATATTTTTTGCTAACAGATTTCGAAATACCACCGGTGTTTCCACAGTATTTATAGTCTCCTTTACCCCATAAACATCTGTTACAATCTCCTGCTTTACTTCTTCGTACAATTTCATTCCCAAATCTAGCAGCACATCTAAAGCAATCATTCTCTCTTCCCCGTCATTATCCGGGCGAATGGCCAGCTCCTGCTGTTCAATGGCACAACGAATATCTGCAATCATGTCTTCTTTGCATCCCGAACAATCCACATTTCCGCTAAAAGGAAGGGCGGTTTCAAAACTATGAACCTTACCCTCATCACATTCATAAAGCATACTCAGACGCAGTTCTCCCTGTATGGATATCTTTTCCGTATGAGGTCTGATTTCCACATCATCCAGGTTTAAAGTGCTCCATAAAATCTGAAAAAGATTAGGATAATTTCCCGGCAAACTCACCTCGTCCCGAATTCGAAATACATCATCTTTACAAATCGCAATTTGTACAATCTCTAATGGCTCCTTGCGATACTCAATATCTTTGGCATCATGAAGTCCTATGGGCACCTGCGCATCGCAAAGTTCCCATGCCTTTACTGACAGATTTACAACAGACTGCACACTGATTTTTCTGGAATTAATCATACCTACACTTAAATCTTCAATGGTACCCTCTGCTTTTAAAGTATCTCCACCGTTCACCCCTTGCATATGCACTTTTTCCTCAAAGGGTATTTTCCCCTCCATTACTGCCAGACCCCTGTTTTCCTCATCGCTATGATAAAGAACCGAAAACAATAACTTTCCACGTATGATAGCCGCATTTTCTGAAGCCCTGACTTCATCAATAATGATTTGCCCCTTTTCCAGACAAATACAATCCATATCGGGCTTCACATCCGACAAATTCACATCATCCTCCAGCACGAACTGGGTACCGGCAGAAGCTTTCGTAAAATCCATATGTACATTTTTCTTAACTAACTCCACAAAAAACACCTCCATATCTACACCTAAGGTATATATATGAAGGTGGCTTTTAAATTATGTCTTATCTATTCGTTTTCATCCAGATATAACTGAACTCTGCTTTGAATGATTGCTGTCACTTCCTCCGCAGTCTTCTGACCGTTCAGGAAGGGCGATACCTCTTCTATGACAATTTGAGTAATCATTGACTCATTATTCCCTCTCACTGCTTGATCCAATAATTCATAAAATCCTTCCAGCTCCTCCTCGGTCATAGCATAGATATCTGCATTAAAATCATAATGCCCGTATTGCATCTTTATTTTTTGCACCGGATTGCCTTCCTTATCATATTTAAGATTGCCATCTTTATCATACTCATATTCTATCTCCATGGCCTTGTCTACTTTCTCCTCAAATGTACTTACTAAAGTAGGCATTTGAAAATTAGTAATGACTTCTGCCTGCAAATAAAATTCCAGAAAAGCCCATGCCCCCTCTTTCTTCTCACTCTGGGAAGATATAGCCATCATCTCTTTGCCTTCCAAAAGAACACCCCTGGTTCCGTCTGCGGTAGGATACCCTGCCAAAGTCCCTTCGCCTTTGAAAAGCTGACGATACACCTGATACGCTTCCAACCCGGTAATCTCTGCTTGCAACAAAAGATACTTATTCAGCAAAAAATCCGCATAGGGACTAAATCCCATAACAAGATTATTTTTGCCTTGTATCGTGAATTCCAAAAGTTCCGCAAAAAGCGGACCGTCAAAGTGACATTGTCCTTCAGCATCTATAAAAAGGCTCTCCTCACATTGCACATACCTTCTGATGAAGGAGTATGCATCCATGCCGTATATTAAGGCAGCATCCGGATACTCCTGCGCCAGCTTCATCATATTTGCAAATGTCCAGGTCTCTGAAGTATTCACCACAGATTGCTTACCCATCAATGTGTTTAAGGTAAAAGCTCTGGGAATTGTATAGATGCCACCTTCCAACTCATAAGCCTCTACCACTGCTTCCAAGAAATCCTCTTTTTCAACACCTCCTGTTTTTTGCAAATAGGGTGTCAACTCCTCCAAAATGCCTTTCCCGGCCAAATTTGTCCAATCCAAATGTTCCAAATAAATCAAATCAGGACCATTACCACTAACCAAATCTGCCTGAAAACGATTCTTAGCATCTATGAGCTTAGTCCAATCGCCTTGCTCTTCCAAATAACTCTTTATCTCCACGCGATATTGACTGCTTGCTTTATTAAACTCCACAACAGCGCGTTTTAGATCGTCATACGGTGCTGCTATGGTTGCCAGTGCGATGACTTCCTTTTCCGGTACTTGTGATTTTTCCACCTTAGACAGCAGTGCAAACTCATACTTTGTAGCAAAAGGGTTCTCTCCGGACTGACTGCAAACCACGGCAATCCCCTCATCCGCTGTCATACCTACGCTTCGAATACTGCCGGAACTGATATTAACCCCCAGCCAATCGAAAAGTTCCCGACTCTCCGTTGTTTCCAAATCATAGGTAAAAAGTGTTTTTCCGGTACTGATAAGTACTGTATTTCCACTTGCGGACCAAACCTGCTGACACCCCTCCGGAAGGTTTGCAAAAGGCTCCCCTGCCTGCCCGGTAGCAGTATCCCACTGTGCCAGTTTAAAAGCTCCCCGTTCATAAAAGCCTACCAGTATCCGGCCATCTTCCATACAAAACATTCCCCTTAAGTCCCTGACGCCCCATTCAATGGTTCGAGTCAGATTCCCTTCTGCATCGAACTGATACACCAGGTTATCGGAAACACCATAGAGATTTCCTTCCTTGTCCACTACCACTTTTTGAAAGAAATTGTTCCATTTATCCACCCATAATTCATCAAGACTCACCCTATAACCGGGAGTGAAGGTGCCGGTTACTTGATTAAGAGTAAACTTGCTCAAATAACTGTAGCTCTTTTCTTCTTCCCTAATATAGTCTGACCACACAAGATAATAATTTTCTGCTCCGTCCTCTATCAAAAAATCCACATAAGGACTTCCCAAAGGTTGCATAATCTCTGTAGGGATTCGATTTATCTTGGCAAAGTCACTGTAAGAACGATACAGAATATGCGCATTGCTCCTTTCCTCATAAGTTTTCACTACATAATACAAACTCTCCTTTGTAGGGTTCATACTTGATACCATGTATCGCTCCCCTTCTAACCCTTCCAAGGGATCCAGTTCCCAAAACTCGGGGACGTACACATATTCCCCATTATCAGGTGCAGCTACCGGTAATCCTTCTGAATTTTCAGATTCCTTGCCGCAGGCCATCAGCCCCAGACAACAAAGTATGAATACCACCCATTTTGTCACTTTTCGCTTCATAGTTTTCCCTCCCGTTTCTTGGTACTATCATTATACCAAAATGCGGCGATACCTCTGTTTAAGTTTCTCTTACTTTTATTTAAATTTTTCTTACGTTTATTTAAGAATTTCTTACATTTATCCAACAAAAAACTTCCCGCCATCCAAAGACAACGGGAAGTTTTTCATATCTGTTATTTTATTCGTTTACTGCACCAATCAAGTCCTTAATGTCTGCTACTCCATAAGTTTCCATGTACTTTTCAATACCCTCAATAACTTCAATAGTAGTATAAGGATTCACAAAATTCATGGCTCCTACGCTGACAGCAGTAGCACCTGCTAAGATAAACTCGATGGCATCCTCAGCAGTAGCAATACCCCCCATACCGATGACAGGAATCTTCACTGCATGAGCCGCCTGATATACCATACGCACTGCCACCGGCTTGATAGCAGGACCGCTCATACCGCCGGTCTTGTTAGCCAGCGCAAATTTACGTCTGTGAATATCAATCTTCATACCGGTAAGGGTATTAATCAGGGAAATAGCGTCCGCACCTGCTGCCTCTGCCGCCTTGGCCATCTCGGTGATGTCCGTTACATTGGGGCTCAGCTTCATGATAATAGGCTGCTTCGCACGCTTCTTAATCTCGGAAGTAATATTGTAAAGGGCATCTGCCTTCTGACCGAAAGCGATAGCACCTTCCTTTACATTGGGGCAGGATACATTGATTTCCATCATGGCGATATCCTCATGACCTAATCTATCCACAACCTCTAAATAATCCTCTACACTTTTTCCGCAAACATTTACGATAATCTTGGTGTCGTACTGCTTTAAGAAAGGAATGTCTCTTTCGCAGAACACTTCAATACCGGGGTTCTGCAGACCGATGGCATTCAACATACCACCATACACCTCTGCCACGCGGGGAGTAGGATTGCCCGGCCAGGGGATATTGGCCACACCCTTGGTTACCACTGCACCCAGTCTGTTCAAATCTACAAATTCACCATATTCCATACCGGAGCCAAAGGTACCGGAACCGGTCATGACAGGATTTTTCAGTTCCACGCCGGCAATATTTACACTTGTGTTAATCATTAGATTTCTACCTCCTCTGCCTCAAATACCGGTCCGTCCGTACAAATGCGGGCATTGTGTACATGGGAATGATGGTCGATGTCTTTGGTCTTTACCACGCAGCCAAGACATGCTCCTACACCACAGGCCATATGCTCTTCCAAAGAGATATATGCCTTAATGCCCTTTTCTGCTGCATACTTCTTAATGGCACGAAGCATGGGCATGGGACCGCAGGCAAAGATTACTTCCGCATCCAAAGCATTGGCTTCAATGGCATGCATAACATTACCCTTAGTACCTACACTTCCATCCTCGGTAGCTACATAAACAGTTGCGTACTTGTCCAAGTCATCTTTTAAAAACAGGTTGTTATCGCGATAACCTACCACTACCTGCTTCTCAGCTTCCAGCTCCTTGGCTAACTGCAAAATGGGGGGCACACCGATACCGCCGCCCATAAGGAATACCTTCTTGCCCTTGCCTTCCTCTAAGGGGAATCCATTGCCTAAGATTCCTAAGATTTCTACGTCATCTCCGGCTTCATATCCGGAAAACTCCTTGGTTCCCTGACCTGCAATACGGTACACCAGACGGAGAGCCGTATGCTCCTCATTCACCTCACAAATACTGATGGGTCTGGGTAAAATAGTACTCTTATTCTTGGGATACACTCCCACGAACTGTCCGGGATGCGCTTCCTTAGCTAAACCGGTCTCAATCCACATATCAAAAATGTTCTCTGCGATTTCCTTCTGTGAAATCACCTTTGCAGTTACTTTTTCTTTCATCTTCTCAAACGACTTCCTTTCTTACATAGTATCCAATACTTCCTTCAATTCTCTGTAGTTACCTCCATTGGTACCGTACATTTTACAATATTTTTCGGCATTTATATCATCTCCAAGCATCTTGTACGCCATAGATGCAGCCGACATGGCCTGATACACTCTTCCATTCAACTCCAACGCTTTAAGCGCATTCTCCAAAGCCGATTCAGCTTCTCCTTTTCCAACATAATATGCCGCCATATTGCTATATGCATATGGATTACGTGAGTTATATAAAATCGCATTAGAATATGCCTGAAATGCTTCTTCATCTCTACCCATCTCTGAATATCGTGTCCCCACATTTGACCAAGCCCTAGAATTCGTCACATCATATTGCACAACTTTTTCATAGGCGGCTATGGCTTGTTCATACATGCCTCCCGCTTCAAAACATAACGCTCGAAATGTATAAACTGCTGTATAATCTCTGGTTTCTACACATTTCTCCAGTAAGTCATCCAATAACTTATGTGCCTTTTTAAGTTGATCCCTATTGTAACAAACTGTCACATTTAAAAGTTTTCGATAACTTTTTTTATCTTCGCTGAATGCACCTTGTAAAATCTCTTTATACTCTGCCTCGTAAACCTTATAATCAAATGGTGATTCTTTTGCCTTGACTCCTGTCATTGCCAGCAAATAACCTACCACCACTACTACACCTTTACCGATTCTTTCATAATTCACTTCTTCTGCGAAGAACAAATTATATATCAAAAAAGCACTACTTCCCAGCAATACAATCCAATTGAGTACTATTAATACTTTCCTGTTCATGCTTGGAATACCACCTTTCCTTCACAAATGGTGGTGCAAACCACACCGTCCAGCTCCCAACCTGTAAAAGGTGTATTGGATGCTTTGGACGCATATTCCTCAAACACCTGAATAGCATCCTTGTCCACGATAATGATATCTGCGGGACCTCCCTCTGCCAGATAACCTGCATCCAGATGATACATCTGTGCAGGGTTGTAAGCCATCTTCTCTAACACCTGCATCATAGTCAAATGGCCGCCGTTTACCAGCACGGTAATTGCCAAAGGCAGCGCTGTTTCGAGTCCGATGATACCGCTTGGCGCTTCTGTAATCGCCTTTGCTTTCTCTTCTGCAGTATGAGGAGCATGGTCTGTAGCAATCAAATCAATAGTACCGTCTGCCAGACCCTCGATAATAGCCAGTCGGTCCGTTTCCTCGCGAAGGGGCGGATTCATCTTGGCCATAGTTCCGTATTTAATAGCAGCTTCTTCATTTAAGGTAAAATGATGAGGCGTTGCTTCTGCGTGAATATTCTTGCCCTGTTTCTTTGCTTGACGCACCAGTTCTACCGCTTCCTTGGAGCTGATATGCTGAATATTAATGCAGGCACCTGTTTCCAATGCCAGCTGTAAATCTCTGCCGGACAGACTAATCTCCGCCTCTCTGGGCGAACCGCCGATACCATAATACTCACTCGCTTTGCCACGATTAATACCGTTATTGGTTATCAGCGTGGCATCCTCCTCATGAAAGCTGATGGGCATGTCCAGTGTTGCCACCTGCTTCATGGCCTCTTTCACCAGTTCCACATCCATAATGGGTACGCCATCATCCGTAAAACCTACCGCACCATTTGCAGCCAAAGTCTTCATATCTACCAGTTCTTTTCCCTGCATGCCCATGGTTACATTGGCGCAGGTTTCCACATGAATCCCGGTGGTCTTGCCTCTTTCCAAAATATATTGCAATGTTTCCACATTATCCACCTGTGGCTTTACATTAGCCATCAGCACTACCGTAGTGAAACCGCCCTTTGCAGCTGCCTTGCTGCCGGTTTCAATATCCTCCTTGTGAGTAAAGCCCGGCTCTCTGAAATGCACATGCACATCCACCAGACCGGGGGCTACGATTTTGCCCTCTGCATCAATGATTTCCAAATGCGCAGACTCCTCTGTTCCTATATCTGCCAAAAGATTCTCGCCTATTTTTACAATCTTTTTATCTTCAATCAGGACATCCAATATCCCCTCCGTGTGAGACTTTGGATCCATCACATAACCATTCTGAATCAGTAACATAGTCCACCTCCTGTTTCATGCCTACTTCTGTTAAGTGTACCATGTTTTACACAAAAAGGAAAGTCGCCAATCCAAGAATAGCGACTTTCTTCCTTCTCTTATTCACACACCACATTCTCCTCCAAAGCCTCTGTCTTAATGACAATATAAGGATAAGAGGGCTCTTTCTTGGCAGACTGTTCGCCTGGTCCCAACAATGTGGTTTCCACGTAAATCGCCGAATCGGTCAAATACAACTCATCCACCGTAATACTGTAGCCTCCGGTTTTCTGCTCGCCGTAACCAATACATATGTACAAAGCATCTGCGTCTGAGTATGTCAACTTAAAAGGCTCCTTCTTACGTTCTTCGATAATATCCTTTAATTCTTTGGGAAGCACCTCCTGACTCAAAATCACAAACTCCAAGTCCCGCAACTTTACCTCCTCTGTATTTAACATTTCACAGCCCGCAAACAGCATCATGGTCACCATAGCGAGCAACAATAGCCTGATTTTTTTCATGATTTTACATTTCTTTCCCCTTTTTATTAGTTCTATTCTATGTACACTTGGGGCAAACTATGCTATACTACAAAAAGTCAAAGAACTGTTTTTTATGATTCGGAGGATTTTATGATACGTTTTATTTTAGCTTTAGGGTGGCTGGCTATTTTTTTGATTCTGTCCATTCCCCTAATGATTATTGAATGGATTATCGGTAAGTTTAACAAAAGTTTTCATGACCGCAGCTCTCTTGCCATTGTGCAGTGGGCATTTCGCGTGGTGCTTTTCTTCGCCGGTACCAAAATCATCGTAAAGGGTGAAGAAAATGTCCCCAAAGATACAGCAGTATTATATGTGGGCAACCACCGCAGCTATTTTGATATTATTATGACTTATGTGCGGGTCCCCAGACCTACCGGCTATGTTTCTAAAAAAGAAATGAATTACATTCCGTTGCTTGGCATTTGGATGAAACACTTGCATTGTCTGTTTTTAGACCGTAAGGATATTAAGCAAGGCTTAAAAATCATACTGGAAGCAATTGAAAAAGCCAAATCCGGCATTTCCATCTGCATCTTCCCCGAAGGCACCCGTAATAAAGGAGAGGCAAAGGAACTCCTTCCCTTCCACGAGGGCAGCTTCAAGGTAGCAGAAAAAGCCGGTGTTCCCATTGTTCCCATGACCTTGGTAAACACTTCAACAATTTTTGAAGATCAATTCCCCCGTATTAAGAAGACCACTGTTATCATTGAATACGGAAAGCCTATTTATATGAACGAATTAGAAAAAGAAGAACGCAAGCATATCGGTGCTCACGTAAGAGGACTCATCAGCGAAAGATATGAGGAATTGGAGAAAGAATTACCTCAGAAATAAAAAAGTGCCCTAGGCACTTTTTTTATTTCTATTAAGAATTACAAAGAATACTATACCTATCAGTACAAAGGGTGCCACCTGCACCAAATCCACAACAAAGCGCTTTGCCTCATATGCGGTATTATCTTTCACCACGAATCCGCTCAAGGCAACCGTCAAGGTATTTACAATACTGTGAAATACAGCAACAGGCACTACGGAACCACTCTTCTTGGTCAACCATACGCCCACGCATACAATCAAAATATGCGAAATCAAACGGATGAACATATTCCACCCCAGATAGGCATCCCAAGGGGTCATTACCAAATGCCAGCTTGTCCGGATTACAATAGACAAAGCAATGGCTCCCGTCATACCAAAAAGCTTCTCCATTCTGGGATATAAATATCCCATCCAGCCAAGCTCCTCTCCCATGCTTACAATAAACTGGACACAAGCAGAGGAAATTCCGGACAATAAGGTAACACTCACCAGTAAAGGCGTTGCCTGTGGATGCGTAATTGCAATCCTGGGGAATAAAACAGGTGTGGTAACCTGCGCCAGACACACCGCTATAGTTCCCACCACAATTGCCACCAAATAAGCTAACCCATTGTTCTGAAGCTTAGGCATAAACTGCAGATTCCACAATCCTTCCTTACGAAGGAGGCATAGAAGAATAGCTACCACCGCCGGTACAAGGCAGGCTATCGCCTGTACTCCCTGGGCCCAGCGAACCGGCTCTTCCACAAACAAACCATCATAGGCTATCCAACCTAACAGCCAGGTTATGGGCAAACAGATGACCAGAAAAAGAAGTATTTCCTTCCTCTCTTTTGTCTTAATCTTCATACCGTTCCACCCCCTTTAAATACACTTTGCAGGATATCTTGTAGGATATGTAATATGCTCCCATGGCCACATAGGGTAAATAAACTCCCATATACTGCATCCACTCAGGTAACTGTGCCTCACCCCGTGCCAGTCTGAACAAATAATCGATAATATCATTACTATCTATGGGCGGTCCAAACAAAAGATAAATCATAAGGCCATAGAACAATAAAAGAAAGAAAAACATTTTATATTTCGCACCATTCTTTGCCCCATATCGAAAATCAAAGGGAAATTCAATTGCCTGATACAGAATTACGAGATAAAACCCGTTTACGGATATCCCTAAAAAGCCACTTACCGTCCCCGGTATCAACATGCCTATGATTTCTCCAAAAATATGAACGCCCACAATCGCCCAGGACACTGCCAGGGTCAAAAGGTACTTGGATAAAACCACCTGTTTATAGTCCATAGGACCGGACCGTACAAATCCGCTCCATCTGCGTTTTTCATCTACCTCCACAAACAACTGTGAACACATCATAGGTGCAAATGGCAACGAAATAAGCAAATACGCAGGTAAAACTGCATGCACTCCGGATTTTACAAAATTCGAAAATGAAGCATAGGGGATACAGGTGGCTACAATAACAAAGAATCCTCCAACGACCAACAGCGTAATTATATGCTTTTTTATTATACATAAATCCTTATAAATAAGTCCCAGCATCACTTTCCCCTCCTTTGATACCACCGTACCGATAAAGAAAAGCTTCCTACTATCAGCAAAGGTATAATGATAGGTGACAAGTACAGGAACCAATCAAAAAATATCCCGATTTTATTCTCCAAATTGTTAAAAAATGCGTCAGACTGCTCTTTGGTTTCATACATATTTTCTACTACTGTTGTAAAAACCAAAAAAGCTATCATGAAAATGATAAGCAAAACAGTAAGAACAACTTCCATGGTCTTGGCAGAAAAACGCTGATACAATGGCATAGCCACTAACGGTATAACAATCACAACCAACAGAATAATCACCATATTCTTCAATATCGAAGCAGTAATGGTCTGTCCAAACATGAGTGCCATCAACCCTGCATTCATCAGGCCTATCAGTAAGCAACACCCCAATACCATCGCACTGGTCAAATACCAGACACCAACTCTTTTCTTTGCTGTAATGGGCATGGTATACTCTATTTTTCTCCAACCGCTTTTCCTGTCATTCTCTATGGACCAAAAAATCTCCAGCACAAAGGCTAAAACCGCCGCATATGTTGCATAGACAAACATGTAAAAGAAATAGGCCTTATCTTCCTCAGTATAATTTTTCAAATTTCCAAACCTTGTTCCTAGACCCACCAATATTCCTAAAAATACCACGCCAAATACCACTGCCAATAATGCTATGTAGTTTTTCTTACTCAGATACAGCTCCTTATAGATTAACCCTTTCATTAAGACCACTCCTTTTTACCGGCATTCACATAATACAGCATGATCTCTTCCAAAGTGGTAGCATCCATAGCCAGACCGGAATACTTCTTAGCGCAAAGGGCTCTGTCACTAACCAGCACGTTAGCTCCGTAGTCTGACACACGGGCACTGATGAAATCTGCCGGGTCCATATCCTTATACTCACCCTTCTTACACTTAATCACGCCGTGACTTTCCAAGATTTCGTCCTTATATCCGGTAACCAGAAGCTTTCCCTTGTGAATAAAGGTAACACTGTCACATACCTTTTCCAAATCCGAGGTGATGTGGGAGGACATAAGGATACTGTTATTCTCATCCTGCAGATACTCCATAAACATATCCAGACATTCGTTACGAACTACAGGATCCAGACCACTGGTAGCCTCGTCCAAAATCAATAAATTAGCATTATGAGATAAAGCCACTGCAATCTGCAGTTTCATCTTCATACCGCGGGAAAAATCTGCAATTTTCTTACGTTCAGGCAGAGCCAGTCTGTCCAAATACGCCTTAAACACAGCACTATCCCAGTTACGATAAATATGCTTCAGAATGATATTCAAATTCTTTGCACTTAACTGATCATGAAAGGGTATTTCATCAAACACTGCGGCTATCTGCTCTTTTACCGCAATATCTTCCTTTAAATTATCTACTCCCAGTAAATTAATGGTTCCTTCATCTCTTCTAATAATATTCAATATGGACTTAATGGTAGTGGTTTTGCCGGCTCCGTTTTGTCCTATAAAACCCATGATGCTACCCTTCGCCACGTCAAAGCTTACATGGTCCAGGGTAAAACCATCGTACCTTACCGTAAGGTCCTTTACCTCAATGGCATTCTCATAATTTGACATGTTCTCCTCCAATTCCATTCAGCGTATTCCTATCCCCAGTGCCTTACTTACTGTTGTCATACAGAAGCCCCAGCATTTCTACCAGCTCTTCCAGGGATACCTGATTTTTGTTTGCTTTTTCGCAGGCCTGTACCAATAAACCTTCAATCTGTCGCAGGTTTTCTTCACGAAGCAGCTCTGTATTCTGCGCTTTTACGAAGCTTCCCTTGCCGGAATAGGACTCAATAAATCCTTCCCGTTCCAGATCCTCATAAGCACGCTTCGTGGTAATCACACTGATACGAAGCTGTGCCGCCAGATTACGCATGGAAGGAAGGGCGTCCCCCTCCTTTAATTCACCACTCATAATCATGTCCTTAATCTGGGATGTGATTTGTAGGTAAATTGGTTCACCTGAAGAATTTGTAATAATAATATCCATAGTGCACCTCTTTTAATGTATATATACGATATACACATTATGTACGCTCATATTTGTTCTGTCAATACTTTTTTATAAAAAACCGGTAGCTATTCCTCATTTCGAGGAATGGCTACCGATTTTATTTATTCTTCAATTGTAATCCATATAGGTTTTCTTTTGCTAAATACAGCAATCTCTTTAAATCCGCAATCTTTTATCATCTGCATGGTTTCCGAAACATATTCCCCTACCCTATCCGTTCTGTGGGCATCTGAACCGATGGTTATGATTCTTCCGCCCATCTCATAATATCTTTTAATAATACTTGGGTGGGGCAAGGTATGACCCGCCCGATTAATACCGGAAGTATTCACCTCTATTCCTTTTCCTTGCTTAATGATTTCTAACAAAATATCATCTATCAGCTCGGGAAACATCTCATAATCCATTGTATTGTCCTCGTAATAGTTGCATTTGGCAATATACCCGAGGTGACCCACACAATCATAGGCATCCTGTAAATTGGTGTCCGTTACGGATTCATATACGGTTTCCAAATATCTTTTATAAGCAGTCTCCTTATCTCTTCCTCTTTTGGCTTCGGGCATATAGCAATCCATACCGTCCACACAATGAGTGCTTAGTAATACATAGTCCAAATCCCGGTCTTCCAGTGCCTTGGCTGTCTGCTCTGCAGTTTCCTTAATATATCCAACCTCTACTCCATGATATATGTTTATGCCTGAACGCATACTTTTTACTTGCTCTATAGCTTCTTTCATTCTATAAAAATCCGGCACTCTGTTGAAAAGCTCCATATTATGTCCCAAGTCCATGTGTTCTGTGAAACATAAATCGGTAATACCGGCTTCTATGGCCACTTCAGTTGCTATAGCCACTTCCATATGCCCATCGGGGGAAAAATAACTATGTACATGAAAATCAGGTTTCCGCATCTGCTTCTCCTTTCTCTGCTATCATTATGTCCATACAGTGTCTATGGGGGATTCCACCACTATTACAGTCAAAAATAATCTCCTCACTTTTATGGAATAACCAGTCATTATAATAATATAATAACTCTCCTGAATACCAGGGTTCTGTCTGCCTTTCAATCTCTTCACTATCCGGTGCCATTTCAATAAATGGTTTTTGGACAAACACATTCATGGCATGGATTCCGCCTCCGGTAGTATGCTCCTTTAATTCCTTAAATAATGATGCCCTTTTATCCTTTCGAATGTAATGACATACCCCACTGCTAAACACGATATCGTACATTTCTACCGGTTTAAACTCATTGATATCGGCTCTGATAAAGTCCACTTCCACACCGTTTCTGGCAGCTAACTCTCCGGCTTTTTTCAGTCCGCTTTCCGACGCATCAAAAGCAGTCACCTGATATCCGTTCTTAGCTAAAAACACTGCATCCTTTCCTTCTCCACAGCCCATATCCAGAACTCTATAAGGCTTTATGGGAGGACGCAATTTCATAATCTCATAACATAGTCTGTTAGGTGCGAGACCCCAATAATAGTTCTCATCCTTATACCGCTTTTCATAATCTGTTTTAGCCGTATAGGCATAACCAACTATGGCATCCACAGATGTATGAAGTATGCGTGCCAACCCCGGAAGAAGTGAAACATCCGGCGTTGAAGCCCCTTTCTCCCACTTGGAAACAGCCTGAAAGGATATGTTTAATTTGTCAGCAAGATACTGCTGTGTATATCCTAATTCCTTTCTTTTCCTTGCTATGAATTGTCCAATATTATATTCCATGTTCACCCTCCATAGTCTGTCAACAAGCGGCTTTGTTTCTGCCTCTTCTCAGTACCTTCTTTTATTGTAAGGACTTTATCACTATTAATCAATAACCCATCATTCGAATAAGGACTAACTACTCAACCATTGGTAGAATGTCTCCTCAAACCACAAAACCGTCCCTTAACCGGGACGGTTTTCTTTAACTTCTGTAATACTTTACCACCAGCTGGGTTCGGTCGCGTAGCTCCAGCTTATCCAGAATATTGCTTAAATAATTCCTCACAGTGCCTTCGCTTAAGAAAAGCTGCTCGGCGATTTCACGATTGCTTAAGCCCTTTGCCACCAGTTCGATGATTTCAAATTCCTTTTCCGTGATACCTTTTTCTGCAAACTTATCTGCCTTTGTTTCTGTGGTCTGAATGCTTGGCAGTTTATTTACGATTTCGCCACCAAACACACTCTGACCGGAATATACTGCCTGCAAAGCCGGCACGATTCCTTCAAAATCCTGCTTCAAAATATATCCCTTGGCTCCGCATTTCAAAGCATTTACCACATACTCATCGTCGGAAAAGGTGGTCAAAAATAAAACCCTTGCCTCCGGATACTTCTCCAAAACCTTTCCCGCAGCAGTGATACCATCCATGCCCTCCATACGGATATCGGACAGCAAAATATCCGGCTGATACTTTTCATAAAGCCCCACAGCCTCTGCTCCACTCTTACCGGTGGCTAACACTTGAATGCCGCCGGCCTCTATAATAGTCTTCAAAGACATCAATACAATACTGTCATCATCTACGATTACAATTCTCATACCTTAAGCCTCCTTCTTCTTGGGCACAGAGATAAAAATACGAAAGCCCTGCTGCCCGGAAAAGGTAATAATACCACCCAATGCCCTCACTCGTTCCTCCATGTTACGAAGACCGATACCTGCTGAAGGATTATACACATTCACCTGACCGGTACCGTTATCCTCCACCATCATCTGATAATACTCTTCCAATTCAGCGAGTACTACCTTCACCTTCGTGGCATCCGAATGCTTCTGCACATTGGTTAAGGCTTCCTTCAGAATGGTCAGGAACGCATACTTGATTTCTTTATCTGCATCCATGGAAATATCACAGGAAAAAACGGTTTCAAACTCCTTACACTCTTCTAAAAGGCGTAATGCCGCCTCCTTGATATCGAAGCTTTCTTTGTGCAAGTCATGAACGCTTTCTCGGATGTTGTTCATAGCATTGTCCAGAGTTTCTTTCAGGGGTGTCAGCTGCTCTGCCACCGGCTCATTTTTGTGTATGGCCATAATGGCTCCCAACTGCAATATAGATCTGGATAATAAATGACCCACATTATCATGTATCTCTCTGGCGATACGGTTTCGCTCCGCAAGAGTAGCGATGTGGATCTCCTTTTCCTGATTAGTGGCCAGATACTTATTCTTTTCTGCCAACATGGCATTGCGCTCCGTAGCATCGTCACGGATATGCTTTATATCCTCGCCCTGCCTTTTCAGCACATAGGATTTCCACCCCATATAAAAGGCCAAGAACAACATCAATGCCCAAATCAGTGCCGATGCATCCGGCACCACGATACCGGAGTATATGGTAGGTACTACCGAGAAAAGACTTAAAATCAGCAGATACTTTTTATCCTCTAAATACTTATAAATACCTGCATACAGTGTCAAAGCCACAAAGGGTGCAAACTCCGGAAGAAATACGACTCCCAAGGGAAGAAGCATGTACAGCCACTTTTCTACCGGCTGTTTCCTTACTTCACCCAGATAACCGGTGATACCGGCTAAAATCAGGCCGGTCAGGATGTACACCATGTCCGACCACTGACAGGGATTCAATTTAATAAGGAAAACGCCCATTAAATACAAAAGCACTCTATCAATGATATGGGTCATGGTTCGGTCTCCTTTCTGCGCGGCGGCTTGTTTTTCTTAGCTTGCGTATATCATATCATTTCAAATTAGGAATTGCAATTGTAACACCCCGAATGTGACATTTGTCATGTGGAATTGTGAGGATATTCACTTACAAATGCAAATGTGGTGAAATATACTAGGGTTATCAACAAAGGAATCCGTGACCGGTCCCCGGATGCACAAAGGGCCGGCAGAACAACCAAAAAGAAACGAGGAACAAACATGAGTGAATCTGTAATTGTAGTAGAAAATTTAGTAAAGCGATACAAGGAGCTGATTGCTCTGGATCATTTTAACCTGGATATTAAGCAGGGTGAAATCTTCGGTCTGCTCGGTCCTAACGGCTCCGGCAAAACCACCACCATCAACTGCATCCTTGCACTTTTGAACTACGACAAAGGAAACATCCGGGTTTTCGGCGAAGAAATGAAACCTGACAGTTATGAGCAAAAAAGTAAAATCGGTGTGGTTATGCAGAATGTGGCAGTGTTTGATGAACTGACCGTTTACGATAATATCGATTTCTTCTGCGGCCTTTACATCAAGGACAAAAAGCTTCGCAAGCAATACGTGGAAGAAGCTATTGAATTTGTAGATTTGGTAGATTACAAGAAGTTCTATCCCAAGAAGCTTTCCGGCGGTTTGCTTCGTCGACTGAATATCGCTTGCGGAATCGCCCACAAGCCTTCCTTAATTTTTTTGGATGAGCCCACAGTCGCTGTAGACCCCCACAGCAGAAACAAAATTCTGGAAGGCATTCAGGAATTAAATCGTCAGGGCGCTACCATTATTTACACCTCACACTATATGGAAGAGGTGGAGCAGATATGTACCCGCATCGCCATTATGGATAAGGGCAAGAATCTGGCCATGGGTACCACTGATGAATTAAAAAAGATGATTAAGAAAAACGAAACCATCAGCATCGAGCTTTTAGACCTTCCTGCTTCCTTAACAGAGCAAATCAAGGCACTGCCACATGTATATGAAGTAACCTACACAGACAATCTACTGAAAGTCTTCTACAGCGGTGGCAAGCACAATCTGATTCGTCTGTTAGATTTATTGAAGCAGCAGGATATCAGCTTTGGTCGTGTATATTCCGAGCGCCCTACATTAAATGACGTATTCCTGGAAATCACCGGTAAGGAATTGAGAGATTAGGAGGCAACACTATGTTTTTACACATGTTTAAATATCGCTTAAAAGCACTGTTTCATCAAAAAGATGAATTTTTCTGGAATCTGATCTTTCCACTGATTCTGGGCACCTGCTTTTTTGCCGCTTTCAGTAATATCACAAAAAGTGCAGAAACCTTTGAAACCATTCCCGTTGCAGTAGTTTTAGAAGATAACACCAAGGAAACATACTTCAAAGAAATGATGGATGGTCTTTCCGAAAGTGTGGACAGCGAAGTTCCTTTTTTCTCTGTTACTTACACGGACCTGTCCCATGGTGAGGAATTGCTTGCCGAAGAGCAGGTGGACGGTTTGATTATTTTAAAAGACGGAACCCCCTCCCTTACCATTATGGAAAACGGTATTTCTCAAACCATGACTAAAGCAGTTATGGACAAATACATTCAGACCACGGAAGTCGTTAACAGTATAATACCGAATCATCCGGATAAGCTGGATGCTGTTATGGACGCTGTCAGCAATGAAGCCTCTTATATCCGCGAGCTTCCTTTGACCCATGGCAACACAGACCCGGTTATGGACTTTTTCTTTGCATTAATCGCCATGGCCTGCCTTATGGGTACTACCGTTGGACAGTACACAGCCATGCATATTAAAGCTGATTTGTCTCCCATCGGACTTCGTAAGGTTATCTCTCCAGCAAACCGTATGGCTATGATTTTGGGCGATATGTGCGCCAGCTTTTCCTTGTCCGCCATTGGCAACGCTATATTGATTGTTTACCTGAAGTATATTCTGAAGTTAGAGTTTGGTGCAGGCTTCCTTCCCATTTATCTGGTGGCTTTAATAGGATCGCTGTTAGCTACCTGTATCGGTATGCTGGTCGGTTTCCTTCCCAAACTCGGAGAAGGTGCAAAATTGGGCATTAACATTAGCTTTACCCTGTTTTCCAGCTTTTTGTCCGGACTTATGGCAAGCGGAATCAAACAGTCCATTGAAAGAACCTGCCCCATCATCAACCGCATCAATCCTGCATCCTTGATTTCTGATGCTTTATATGCACTAAACATTTATGATACCTACGAAAAATATACCAGGTGTCTGATAATCATGCTGGCTATGTCTGCTGTATTTGTTTTCGCCAGTCTGATGATTGCAAGGAGGGAAACTTATGACAGTATTTAAGACCTTTTTTAAGATGGCGAAGAAATATATCGGCAATCTCATCATGTATACAGCCATCTTTTTGAGTATCACCTTATTCATTGCCAATAATAATGAGGCTACCGTAGAAAATTACACAGGTTCTGCTGTAAGAGTTGCCATCTTTGATGAGGACAACAGTGATTTGAGCAAAGGACTTACTGACTATCTGGATATACAACATGATTTGGTCAGCTTGGAAAACGATTTGGATGCCATCCGTGACGCTCTCTACATTCGCAAAGCGGAATACGTAATTACCATTCCCCAAGGATTTGAAGCCTCGGTTTTGGCTGGTTCAGATGAAAATCTTTTGCAAGTTTATAAATTGCCGGGCTCTGTTACCGCCCAGTTTGTGGACCTGTCCATCAATTCCTTTTTGAACACCTATGGTGCCTATCTGGCAGGTGGTTTCACTGCTGCAGAGGCTTATAATAAAACCTTGCAGACCATAGATGCCGAGAGTGAAGTGGCTTTCTACAACAAAGAAACTGTTAACGATACACCGAAGATCCATTACTATTACTTATATTTACCTTATGCATTAATCAGCATTACTATTTTGTGTATCGGTCCCATGTTGATTGGTTTTAGTCGTACACAGGTTAAAGACCGTGTCAACTGTAGCAGAATCTCTTCTTTCAAAAAGAATATGTCCCTGCTCTGTGCCAGCAGTATATATACACTTGCCCTTGTACTTTTCTACTTCATCATCTCATTGATTTTGTACTCGGCAGATGTAACTGCAGACACCATACTACTACGATTTATTAATGTAGCCGTTCAGGCTTTTGTTTGCCTGGCATTTACCTTCCTGTTTTCTTTGCTTACTAAGAATGTTGGGCTCTTAAGTATGTTTTCCAACGTATTCGGCCTGGGTTCCAGTTTCCTTTGCGGTATCTTCGTCCCCAGAGAGTTTTTGTCTGATTCCGTGGCATCCTTCGGCAGATTCTTGCCTGCCTACTGGTATATAAATGTAGAAGACGCACTTTGTAATCTCACCACAGAAGCCTACTCCACCATCACCACCGGATATTTGGTGCAGGTGCTCTATGGTGTAGCAGTACTGGTTATCGCATTGGTGATTGGGCAGTATCAGAGAAGAAGATAATGCGCGTAGCAATGAGCCATGCGCAGATGAGCAAAAAACATGCTGTGGGATCTCTTATTTTTCAAAGAAGGGAATCCCACAGCAATATACTTTTTCCTATAATTCATAGAAAATACTTATTCAACCTACTCCCACCAAGCACTCCTTGTAAGGAATAAACGTCAATGCATTATCATCTTCTCAATGACTCCATGTACGCTTCATACTCCTCATAATATTGCCTACTCAGCTCCTTATATTCATCTTCATCCTGTTCATAATACCCACCCTTAAAACTTCCGAGAATGGCTATTATCTCCCTTTCCTCTTGAGCAGTAATCTTCATTCCGCTAGGTACTTTTGCAAATACAGAAGTTGCTCCTCGGCGATTTTCCAATTCCTCTTTACTACGATACGTACTTGAAAAATACATTATTGGAAATCCTTCATACACACCACAATTTCTTACTTCTTTATCTTCTAAATAGTCCGATGGCATTACTGCATAATACACATCTCCTACTTGAACAATATCTTCTTTCTCTCCTTCTCTTATTTCCTCAACCACTTCTATCTTTGCCACCACATATATAGGATAATATCCCCAACTCCAATCACCATCAATTGGTTCTGTTACTATTTTGGACTCTGCTAATTGTGTTATAATTATTTCATATCCTGAATCACCATTATATTCATTATAAAAATTGGAGGCACCTCCATATAATTGAACATATTGAATTTCTATTCCTCTTTCATTCGCAAGGGTCATTCCTTCTAATATAGGGCCTTCAATCTTCTCATTTTTATAATTTGCTATCGGAATCGTTTCTTGAGTGATATGCCAGTTATCCGGATATGCTAAACCATATTCCGTACCCGTCACACTATTTATCAAAGCTTGCTTCGTAAACCATGTTTGACTCAGTACAATCTCTTTCTCAACCTCGGGTATATTCTCTTCTTCA
>JAZNQI010000145.1:0-6706 GCA_045590095.1 Acetatifactor sp.
GCATTACAGCAGGTACAAATATCCGTCACCGAAATATTTTCTAAAGGAATGCCTGCACTGCGAAGTACCACAATATTAGCAAGCCACAAATCCAATTGCCACTTACCTTCTGCTTTTCCGGGAATCAAAATCTCTTGCGAAGAATACTTCTGCTTCAAATAAGCCTCTTCACAAAAATCTTTTACCTGCGATTGTGCCCAAAAATTTTCTGTAAACTGAACTGCAACCTCTTCGCTTACTTCATAACAATCCCTACAAATAGAACTGCCGATACAAGCCACTATATCCTCCGGTTGACAGCCATATACTTCCTGCATTTTGCGAACCATACAGACCCCCATTTGATTCACCGTGCCTCTCCAGCCGGAATGAGCCAGTCCTATTACTTTTTTTACCTTGTCAACAAAATATAAAGGAACACAATCCGCAAAGAAACAAGACAGAATCAAACCTTTTTCATTTGTTATTAAACCATCAATATCTGTATAATCTCTGAAAACGGTAATTCCTTTTCCTGAGTCTTCCAAAGTCACAACACGAATATTTGTAGTATGTGTCTGATCCGTCGTTACAAAGGCGTTACAATCCTTTCCAAACACTTCTGCCATACGTCTGTAATTTTCTGTTACACAATCTGCGTCATCCCCTCTGATATAACTAAAGTTCAAGGTAGCAAATTCATTCTTGCTCACCCCACCTATACGTGTAGAAAACGCGTGTTCAACTTCGGGAATATTGCTTAATGCCGGAAAGGTAAGATACTCAAACACCTCACCATTACTCAGATTATATTGTTTTTGCTCCAAAACCTGCTCTTTTCTACTTCTGATAACAGGATACATACTTTATTTCCTTTCCAAAAATTAACCAATATGTTCAAATGCATTCTTATACCATCGAATTGTATCCCCTTCCATGGCAACTACATCATAACGTACAGGCATATCCCAGGATACTTTATGAATACACCGGTAAAAAGTTGCAACCTTACAAATTTGCAATTGCTTATAAAATCCTACTGCAGACTCAGGTGTTCCTTTTTTATTATTGCTACGATATTTTACTTCAAAAAACACCAAATAACCTTCATGATAACCGATTAAATCAATCTCTCCATATCGATTCCTGAAGTTTCTTTCTACAATTCGAACGCCCTTCTCCGACAAATATGTTTCGGCCCGTATTTCCGCAACACTACCTGTTTTCCGTTTGTTCAAATTAATACTCCTACATCTTCATTTTACTCTTTAATTTATCCATTGAATCAACAAATATTAATATTTCAGCCACTACCTCATAGAGCTCCGGCGGAATCATTTCTCCTATTTCCAATCTGGATAATGTGTCTGCCAATTTATCATCTTTGTGAATGGGAACATCAAATTCCTGTGCCTTCTCTATGATTTTATCAGCTAGGATACCTCGTCCGGATGCGACAACCTTAGGTGCATCATCATTTGGATCATAGCTTAAAGCAATGGCCTGTTTAGGCTTTAATTTCTTTTCCTTAATATCCATCAAAATGCCTCCTTAGTTTACTATGCCCGCACATCAAAAGAATAGCTTACCATAGCCGGCCGATTGGATTTTTCATTCAACAGTTCCTTCATTGTTACGTTCTGTTCCCGGGTCCCTTCTTCACGTACCGTCATTTGACAAGACATCTTGTAGCCTCGCTGTTCTAAACGTTTCGTCAGTATATCTATGTGGTCATTAATAAAGTCAAGCATTTCGTCATCCTGCAGATAAAACCTTGTACTGACATTGGCTTCCTTCATTTGAACATAAACATCAACCGGTCCCAAATGCTCCATATCCAAATGTAATAATGCACTGACTTCTCCATCTTTTTCTGCCAAACTTCTTTTATTGGAATACACATATAATTCTCCGTGAGCATTATTCTCAGTTAGTTTAATCGGCAATTGTACATATGCATACATTTGATTCATTTGATTTAGGAAATTAATATTTTGGGACATATTTTGAACGGTTTTGGCCATAGGCGAATGTTCCAGCCCCACTTGCTGTAATGTTTCCGTAATGCCGTTTAATTGCTTTGTAATCTTCTGATAAAACTCCTGTACTTTCTCCTTATCTGCCACTGCCTCCGGTGTAAGCATCATTTTTTCCTGCAAGAATTTGCCTATACTTTTTTCAAAAATATCACTTTGCAATATCTTTGAAAGAGCCTCTTTATCGCCGGAAATAGATTGCATATAATCAAGCACCTGTTTTATCACTTGAGTCATTGAATTTTCAGAGTTTCCGGAAACCTCATTATTCCCTGTAACCCGAGAACGCAACTGTTCCAATAAAAGTTCCACATCCGATAATGTACCATTCTGTACTGCTTGGGTACCTCTTTCAGTCAAAGAAATATTATCCATATCCTGCATTATATTCGAAACAGTCTGCGCGCTTCCCGGCATCCCCTCATTTCCGTTCACCAACTGCATTATTTCCTGTAATAATGGCGTAACGGACTTTTCCTGCCCTGCATTTACCATCTCCTTTACCAAGCCCATCAAATCCGTAGTCATTTGCTCTACACCACCACTTATCTGATGATTCATTTCTTTATAGGCATGCATCTGCTCTAAATTCTCCGATGTAACCGGTAAATTCAGTTTATGCAAATCAATAATATCCATCAACTCTGCATTCGTATTTGCAAGTACTTCCTGATAAATCCCCTGCAAAGATTCCTTATTGATCGGCATTCCTTCCTGCATCAAAGCAGTGGTCATGTTCATTGTTGTCTCGTTCAAAGGTAGAGATGCAGAATCTAAGGCTTTTGCCACAGTCTCACCCATGGCCATATTTTCTAACAATGGACTTAGTGACAACGTGGTTCCATTATTTTTCACCTGAAACAATAAATTTTTACCGGCACTGACTGCTACATTTTGATCAAGTCTTGCTTGCAGAGGAATACTTTCACCATTCATCTGAATTAGCAATTTCACAATATCTCCTGAGTGTTCCTGTACCTCTCCCTGCAATATCTGTCCCGGTACCAATGCTTGTATCTGTGCTGAAATATTATTCTGAGAAGTAATAACGCCGGTCTGACTAACGCCTGACACATTTGATGTATTCTGACCCAAAATATTATTTAACATTTCATTCAAACGCATCTTACTTCTCCTTTCTTCTGCTATTCCACGAAATTCTTAATAAAACTTCTTCTATGGATGGGTGTCGGTCCCAAATCCTTTAATGCCGCAATATGCGACGCACTTCCGTAACCTTTATTGCCGGCAAAATCATATCCCGGAAAAACAGAATCATATTCTACCATTAATCGGTCTCTTGTTACTTTTGCAATAATACTTGCCGCTCCGATAGACAGGCTTTTAGCATCTCCCTTAATAATCGGGACCTGCTTAATGTCCACGCCCGGAATCGTAACTGCATCATTTAATAAAACATCCGGTTTAACACCCAAATTATCAATTGCCTGACGCATAGCCTCATAAGTAGCCTGTAATATATTTATCTCATCAATCCGCTCCGGCGAAGCATATCCGATACCGCAGGCAATTGCCTTTTCCATGATGATATCATATAGTTCCTCTCTCTTTTTTTCGGAGAGTTTCTTTGAATCATTAATATACAGAATATCACAATCTTTCGGCAAAATAACTGCACCGGCTACAACCGGCCCCGCCAATGGACCTCTTCCCACTTCATCTATGCCGCATACAAGTCCATAGCTTTCATATTGTCTCTCGTATTGCTGTAATCCATAAATACGTTCTTTTTCTGCATCCAATGCAATAAGTTTCTTATTCGCGTTTTCTACAAGTTTTTTTACTCCGCTTCTTTCATCCTCTTTAAATCTTTCTATAAATTCAGGCAGCTCATTTTCACAAGCTGCCTGATAAAGTTCTTTTATCTCAGTCATACTAAGTGCCATACTCTTATCCCCTTTTACTGATGTGAAACAAATCCCATTTTACCCAACGGCCAAATACGAAGCCATGCACGTCCGATAATTTGATCGCGTTTAACATTACCAACTTCTACTGTTCTGCTGTCGGAACTATGATTTCGATTATCACCTAATACAAAATATTCGTCCGGTCCCAATGTAATCGGTTCATCCGCAATACCAATTTTGTTAATGCTGATTATTTCCCTGCCATAAGATTCTTCCAAAATCTCTCCGTTAATATATATATTTCCGGACTTATCAATCATAACAGTTTCACCCGGCAAGCCTATGATTCTCTTAATATAATAGGTGTCTTTTTGATATTTAAACGGAAATACAATTACATCAAATCTCTTAGGGTCTCTGAAGCGATATGTGAGTTTATCGACAATAAGATTATCCCCATCACTCAATGTGGGTTCCATACTTTCCCCACTTACTTCGGTACGTTGACCAACAAACACAATAACCAGGTATGTAATCAATAAAACAACCAATAAATAAATACCTGTACTTAATATATCTTTAAATACTTTTTTCATCTTTATGTCCTTCCAAACTTCAAGGTCTTTCTAAACTGATTCTGCCTAATTTACCACTTCTGAATTCATCCGTCAGAATATTGGATGCTTTCAACAAATCAAGCTCCTGTCCTTTCCCATAGCACTTTCTGCTTTCCGCAATGCTATTTAAGATTTCTACAGCCGAACCTTTTTCCTCAACGGTATATCTTGCATTCAGAACGCCGGGGTATAACTCAAGAAGTTCGACAATCAAATCACATGCCATCTCTTCCATAATAATAACTTCATCATTCATAGAACCAATAAAAGCCAAATGTCTGCCTACATTTTGGTCCTCAAATTTAGGCCAAAGAATCCCCGGTGTATCCAACAACTCCAACCCTTTATTTAACTTAATCCATTGTTTTCCTTTCGTTACGCCCGGTTTATTCCCCGTTTTTGTACAAGCCTTGCCTGCAAATGCATTGATAAATGTAGACTTACCTACATTCGGGATTCCGACTACCATTGCTCTGACAGGACGATTTAAAATACCTCTTTTGCGGTCTCTTTCAATCTTTTCCTTACAGGCCTCCTGAACCAAGGCATTCATGGATTTAATGCCGGCACCAGACTTTGCATTTATTTCCAATACATGAATTCCCTTTTCCTCAAAATACTTTTTCCACATAGTATTTACCGACGGATCCGCCAAATCAGACTTATTTAAAAGAACAATTCTGGCTTTACCTGCCGCCAATGTATCAATGTCCGGATTCCTGCTACTAAGCGGAATTCTGGCATCAACCAATTCAATCATCAAATCAATTAATTTAATATTTTCCTGCATCATACGCTTTGCTTTCGTCATATGACCGGGATACCACTGATAATTCATATTTACTCTCCAAACTATTTAATAAATCCTATACCGTCCGTGCTGCTTTTCATATGAAACCATGCTTTTCCGATAATATCATCCATATTAACCGGCCCGATATTCGGCGAACGACTATCCTCACTATTATTCGGATTATCGCCTATACAAAAATATTCACCTGCTTCTAATACCAGTTCATTTTCAGCAATTCCGGGTTCCAAAATTTTTACTTTCACATAAGGACTTTCCACACCGTTAACAAAACAAACACCATCAATAATCTGTAATTTATCTGAAGGCGTAGCAATAACTCTCTTCACATAATAATGTGAATTTTGGTTACCGTTCGGCAAGAAAACGATCACATCCCCGGCCTTTGGGGTTGATAAGGTATATGCAAAGCGATTAATATATATTTTTTGTCCGTTTTCCAGCGTAGGTTCCATAGAAACACCAATCACATTTGTTGACATTCCAAAGGTATATGCCAAAACAACTGCAATCAAAACTGCAGTAACAATACAAATTATATATGAAAAAATTTCACGTACCAAAGATACACTGACAATTTTCTTTTTTCTTTGATAAAAACTCAAACCTCTTTTTCGACGAGACATAAATAACCTCACGAATTCTTATTTTTATATTTATCTATTTTAACATATATTCTCAAATTAGAAAAGGACAACTACAAATATTGTAATTGTCCGTTCCAAGCGTAAATTATTTAACCAATTCTTTAACTTTTGCCTTCTTACCTACGCGATCTCTTAAGTAGTTCAATTTAGCACGTCTTACTTTACCTCTTCTTACCACTTCGATCTTCTCTACGTTAGGAGAATGCAAAGGCCAGGTCTTTTCAACACCAACACCGTTTGAAGACTTTCTTACGGTAAAGGTTTCTCTGTTGCTTCCACCCTGTCTCTTCAATACAACGCCTTCGAAAACCTGAATTCTTTCACGGTTTCCTTCTTTAATCTTTCCGTATACCTTTACGGTATCACCTACATTGAAGTCAACGATATCAGTCTTTAACTGAGCTGCTTCAATCTCTCTGATAATATCACTCATTTTGAGCCTCCTTATAAAACTGGATGTTCTTAATACCCTTCGTAACAGCGGACCATCTCATTTTTGCAACGTTGATATTTTATCACAGTTAAATATATAATGCAAGCAAAAAATGTATAATTTTTATGCAAATATAATTGTTTTTGCTTATAATTTTACTCTTGTGATGCTCTTTTACACCTTTTCTTGATAAAGGCTGCTGTTTTAGATATCAAAGGTCTTATCGGACGCACAAAAAGCCAGATTCCGGTTAACAAGCGGTATCCTAAATGACTCGCAGAAATTTTCTTGCCATTTCGATAAATTGTAGTA
>JAZNQI010000146.1:0-9953 GCA_045590095.1 Acetatifactor sp.
CCGGAATATCATCATCATTTAAGTAAATAAAGCATACATTTGCATAATAGTACTCCTGTTCTGCTTCATATGTACGTACCGTTTGAAAGAAATCATCCAAAACATCTTCATAAGCTTGAAACCACTGTTGCGACATTACCGCTTCACTTACTTCTGCATTAGGGTCCAATGTGATAATTCTATCTCTTTTCACATATTCAATATCCGGCCAATCACTCCGAATACCACTGTCCACCTCATTTCTTACTCTCTGTAAACAATACGTAGCTTTCAATTCAAAATCAATCCACTCCAAAAGTTCTTCATCTGTGAGCTCTCTCTCCGGAAAATAGTATTTACAATTCTCCGTACAAAAAACAATATCATCTCCGGTGTATTCACTTTCACTTCCTATTACCATTATCATTCGTTCCGGCACTTTTCTTCCGCTTTTATAGAGCAGACTAAGCGTTTTCTTCCTTCCCCGCTCCTCTATGGATAGTTCCCTACTAACAAAAGAAGCCTCCGTATTCGACATACGGTAAATTCGATAAATTTCATCTACCTCCTCCATAGTCATTTGCTTAAATCCATTCATATAATGATTCGGATTATTTGCACGTATATATTCATCATAATTAACATATTTCTTCAAGAAATTAAAAACAACCATTTGTAGAATTTCTTCCTCGGTCATCGCTCTCTCGGGAATATATACAATACCATCTTCTGTACAAAAGGCAAGTTCCTCTCCCTTATATTCCTGTTTTGAAGAAATAATCGAAACGGCTCCCACCGGTTCCGCTAAATCATTGCAGTACAATTCGTACAACTCACTATAACGTTCTTCTTCCTCCTTCGATAGAGTTCTTGACATATATCCGGTATCATACTGGTAAACATTTTCATATAAGTCAATAATTTCCTCGTCTGACAAATTCTCTAGACTTTTTAAATGAGTCATATATGCACTTAAGGACAAAAATGTACTTCCGGATATGAGAAAAACAGCGCCAAATATAATTGCAACTTTCGATAAAGCATTGAATGTGCTCCATCCGAAACCCTTTTGCTTTGTTGTAGTACTACTATTTTTTATTTGTTCAATGGCTTTTTTATAACTTGAAAGTACCGTATCCGATACCTGTACGTTATCACATATATTTTTATAAGTATCTATTTTCATAATGCCTCCTCCCAATTCATCATGTCCTTACTAAGATATTTTTCCAACTGCTTTCTTCCTCTTGTCATTCTGCTTCGGACATTGGCATCTGTAATATGTAACATCTCTGCGATTTCTTTTGTAGAATATCCTTCCACATAATACAACTCCATCACAATTCGATATTTTTTATCCAGACCCTGTAGCATTCTCTTCCATTCATCCGTAAAGTAATCGTCCTCATACCCCTTTTCCGGAACATCCTCTATCGGAACGTATCTTCTTTTGGCTTTCAAAGCATCCTTGCATTGATTAATCAATATTCTGGTAAGCCAAGTTTGAAAATACTGCTCATCTTTCAATTGCTCTATTTTTTGCCAGCATCTAAGTACCGTTTCCTGTATGGCATCTGCCGCATCCTCTTCATTCTCCAGCATGGAAATAGCAATTCGATACATTCGTTGTAATTGTGGACGCATCAGAAGGTCACATGCATCTATATCTTTTTCCTTTGCTCTTTTGATAAGGTCCATTCTTTTTCACCTCCCGTTTATACCTACATTAGCTTAAGTTTATCACGCTTCTATACATTAGACGATGAGCTAAAATAAAATGTGACAAAAAAGAGGCTGTTTTCACAGCCTCTAAAAAACTATTTATTTACATCCGCTACAATCTCCGCAATCACCACATTCATATTCTACATGGTTATGCAGCAATTTGTGTTCCTTACCGATTAACAATCCCTCATATAACATAGTGATGAAAGGATTCTCGCTGGAAAGCTTAATCTGGGAAGCCTTATCAATATTGTAGATACCTTCCATACGAGCTTTCTTGGTACGAGGTCCGATAGGGGTAGGTTGACCGCCACCGGTAATACAGCCACGCTTACAAGCCATTACTTCTACGAAGTCATAATATGCTTCGCCGGATTTGATCTTCTGTAATAACTCATCTGCAGATGCCAAACCGTTTACAATCGCAATTTTCACTTCACGGTCACCAACCATAACAGAGGTTTCCTTGATACTCTCATCACCACGAACACCCATAAAACTGATGGTTTCCAGATCTTCCGGACGACTGCTGTTCACGATTCTACGAAGCACCGCTTCTGTTACACCACCGGTTACGCCAAAGATTGCGCCCGCACCGGATGCAAGACCGAAGGGCATATCCAAAGACTCTGAAGGCACTTGTGCCAAATCGATACCGGCCTCACGAATCATACGTGTTACTTCTACGGTTGTCAGTACGAAGTCAACATCCTGTTCTCCGTCTGTAAAATGCTCAGGACGTACGATTTCATTCTTCTTTGCAGTACAAGGCATAATAGAAACCACAACTGTTTTTCTCTTATCCCCAGTATTCATGCGTCCGTCTTCTTTTAAAAGTGCACCGAACATCTGCTGTGGAGAACGACAGGTAGAAATATTCTTTCTGAATTCCGGATATTTGTTTTCACAGAATTTTACCCAACCGGGACAGCAAGAGGTAAATAAAGGCAAATTCTTACCACTTTTAAGTCTCTCCATAAACTCCTTTGATTCTTCGATTACAGTAAGGTCTGCCGCAAAATTAGTATCATAAATTTCTTCAAAGCCCATTCTTCGAAGTGCAGCTACTAATTTACCTAAACAGTTTTCTCCCTTCGGAATACCGAACTCATCACCGATTGCCACACGAACCGCAGGTGCAATCTGAACCACTACTCTATTATTCTTGTCCGCCAAAGCATTCCATACTTCATGTACGTTAGATTTAATGGTAATAGCACCTGTAGGACAAACCACACGACACTGTCCGCATCCCACACAATCTGTATGTGCCATAGGCTTATTAAATGCCGGCATAACACGCATCTCTGATCCGCGATGTACAAAATTCAGTACTCCGATACCCTGAATTTCTTCACAAGTACGTACACAGTCACCGCAAAGAATACACTTATTAGGATCTATAACAATACAGTTGGAAGAATCATCCAAGGGCAACTGTTCCTTTGTATTCTGGAAACGCACGGAATTCACACCCAGCTGCTGTGCCAATGTCTGCAACTCACAACTACCGTTCTTACGACAGGTTGTACAATCTCTGCAATGAGACGCCAACAACAACTCCAAAATCATCTTTCTGTGATGCTGTAATTTCGGAGTGTTGGTATAAATCACCATTCCGTCTCTGGGCTCCTCTGAACAAGAAGCCATGATTCTTCCTCTCTCATCTTCTACCACACACATACGACATGCACCATAGGTAGAAAGTTCTGAATGATAACAGAACGTAGGCAAATCAATTCCCGCTTTACGAATAACGGTCAAAAGATTTTTTTCATCATCAAATGGTACTTTTCTATTATTAACTGTAATATACTTCATCTTTTAATCCCCTAACTTTCTGCGTGAATTGCACCGAACGGGCATGCACTTTCACAAGCGCCACACTTAATACATACGTCACTATTAATGGTAAACGGCTCTTTTATCTGGCCTGTAATAGCACCTACCGGACAATTTCTCGCACACTTTGAACAGCCTTTACACTTTTCAGGATCAATTACATACCGACGAAGTGCTGTACAAGTACCGGTCTTACACTTCTTATCCACAACATGCTCTAAATATTCCTCGCGGAACAATTTCAGAGTACTCATAACAGGAAGTGCCGCACTCTTACCCAAACCGCACAATGCCGTATCGGTAATAGTAGTTGCCAATTCCTCTAACATATCCAGGTCTTCCACCTTTCCCTGACCGGCAACAATACGTTCCAATATCTCCAGCATACGCTTGGTACCTTCACGACAGGGCACACATTTACCGCAGCTTTCATTCTGCGTAAAGTTCATGAAGAAACGAGCCACTTCTACCATACAGGTATTACTGTCCATAACAACCAAACCGCCGGAACCAATCATAGCTCCCAGTTTCTTTAAAGAATCAAAATCAAGGCTCACATCCAACTGTGGCGTTACCAGACATCCGCCGGAAGGGCCGCCAATCTGAACTGCCTTAAACTCTGCATCACCCTTAATACCGCCACCAATATCAAAAATAACTTCACGAAGTGTGGTACCCATGGGAACTTCAATCAAACCGGTATTCTTTACACTACCGGTAATAGCAAATGCCTTTGTACCGGGACTGCTTTCCACACCGATTCCTTTATACCACTGTGCGCCATTCAAAATAATCATGGGAACATTTGCATATGTTTCCACGTTATTCAACACAGTGGGTTTTTCAAATAAACCTTTTTCAACAGTACGTGGCGGCTTTACACGAGGCATACCTCTGTTACCTTCGATGGGAGCAGTCAATGCACTACCTTCACCACAAACAAACGCGCCTGCACCTCTGTTAATATGTAAATGGAAACTGAAATCAGTTCCTAAAATATTATCGCCTAACAAACCGACTTCTTCTGCATCCTGAATGGCTTTTTTCAGACGACTGATTGCTAAGGGGTACTCTGCACGCACATAAATATAGCCTTCCTGCGCACCCACTGCGTATGCCGCAATCATCATACCTTCAATCATCTTATGTGGGTCACCTTCCATGATACTTCTGTCCATGAATGCACCCGGGTCACCTTCATCACCGTTACATACTACATAACGAATCTTCTCTTCCTGTCTGGCAACCTGTTTCCACTTATAACCGGTCTGGAAGCCTCCGCCTCCACGTCCACGCAGATTGGATTCCATAACAACATCCACAACTTCTGCAGGTGTCATCTCAAACAATGCCTTTGCAAATGCCTGATATCCGTCATTTGCCAAAGCCTCTCCGATATGCTCTGCATCAATACGACCGCAATTTTCCAATACCAGACGTGTCTGCTTTTTGTAGAAAGGGATTTCTTCCTGCTTGGGATACTCCACACCATTCTGCTTATAAATTAAACGACTAACGATTTCACCATTCTTGATGGTCTTTTCAAAAATCTCCTCGCAGTCCTCCAATTTCACCTTGGTGTACAAAACCCCTAAAGGCTCTATTCTCATCAAAGGTCCCATTTCACAGAAACCATGGCAACCACTCTTTTTTACTTCCATAGGGCCATCGCCATGAGCAATTTCCGGTCCGAAATGTACTTCCACATCCGGATTATCACCGATCAATTCCTTAATCTTCTCATAAATCTCTCCGGAACCACTGGCAAGACAACCCGTACCTGCACAAATTAATACTCTGCACTTACTATTATCAATACGCTCCTTATTCACATCACGGAGCTGGTCTAACATTTCCTTATTCGTTATTCTTTCCATATGCACTGACCTTCCCCCTACTAAATTTCCAATTTACCTTCGCGCAAATCACGAATTAATTCTGATGCCGCATCCGGTGTCATAGACGGAAATACTTTATCATTTACGGTAAGTACCGGTGCCAATCCGCAAGCTCCGAGACAGGATACTGTTTCTAATGTGAAAAGCATATCATCTGTTGTAACTTTATCTTTAGACAATCCCAAATCTGAATATAAACGTTCCAAAATCGGAATGGACTTTCTCACGTGACATGCTGTACCATCGCATACCTTAATCACGTATTTTCCCTTTGGCTCAAACGAAAAATTCTCATAAAAAGTAGCAACACTATACGCCTTACCTTCTGTGATACCAATTTGCTTTGCCACATAAACCAAAAGCTCCGCAGGCAAATAACGATATTCACTCTGAATATCCTGAATAATAGGAATCAAAGAGGCCGGCTTTGCTCCATATACCGCTATAATCTCATCTGTTTTTTCATAATAGCTCTTATCTAGCATGGTATTCTCCTTTGTCGTTTTCTTATACTGTTCTATTATAATTTATTTGTGTCCGCTCGTCAATGTTGCAACTACCAATTAAACGTCAAATAAACTCAGTTGTTCATACCCCTTTTCATATGGGAATTCATTTATATAAGCAAACACTTCCTCCGGTGTACACAATATATTATGCGCCCTGCAAGTATCCTGAAAGCATCGATACAACGCCCTCCCATTCGGACTACTCACCTCATAAGCATAACCATATGTTTTTTGATATTTCTGTTTTAATCCCGGAAAATGCTCATCCAATTTTTTATAAAAATATTCTCTGTTACCGTTACGAAGGGTCATACCCATGCCAAAACAAATAATTCCCTTTACATCAGCCCGAATGCAATAGTCTAAAAGTCCATCCAGATTTTCCTTGGTATCATTGATAAAGGGCAAAATAGGACTCATCCAAACCACTGTAGGAATCCCCTCTTCCTTCATAGCCATAAGCATTTCAAATCGCTTCTTTGTGGTACAGACATTGGGTTCCAGTATTTTGCATAAGTCTTCATCATATGTAGTAAGAGTAGTCTGCACTACTGCCTTTGCTTTTTGGTTTATTTTACTGAACAATTGTAAATCTCTTAAGATACGGTCTGATTTAGTAATAACCGTAGCCCCGAAACCATACCTTTCAATCACTTCCAGGCACTGCTTCATAAGCTCCAGTTTCTCTTCGCAATGCATATATGGATCTGCCATACTTCCGGTCCCAATCATACATTTCTTCCGCTTGGATTGTAATGCCTTCTCCAACAACTCCACACAATTCTGCTTCACTTCAATATCTTCAAAAGCATGATTCATCTGATAGCAGTCACTCCTGCTGTCACAATAAATACATCCGTGAGTACATCCTCTATAAATATTCATTCCGTTCTTTGCGGATAAAATTCCCTTCGCATCTACAAAATGCATGGCAGACTCCTTCCCAGTTCGAAATATTCGCTCTTCATAAATGGTATCACGTCTTCACAAACTTCGCAAAGTAATAATTTCATCTTACGAATATATGGACTTTTCCGCCGAAACATAGTACCATGGTACAATACGACTTTACATAAACAACTATTAGGAGGTTCCCTTATGAATAAAACAAAATCCGATATATCCGTGCGTTGGTTCTATCTGGCTGTAGGCGTGATTTCCATGCTGTTTGCCGGCATCCTGTACGCCTGGTCTATCTTGAAATCCCCCCTATCTTCAGAGTTTGGATGGGGAGCTTCTGACCTCGCCCTGAATTTCACATTGGCAATGAGTTTCTTTTGTATTGGCGGTCTGTTGGGTGCTCAGATTTCCAAACGTATGGGACATAGAATCGCCCTCCTGATTGCAGGTGTTCTGTCCGCATTAGGTTTCATCCTGACCGCATCGCTCCGCGGCACCTCTCTAACGATGCTGTACATCAGTTACGGTCTTCTGGCCGGCTTGGGGATCGGCATTGCCTACAATGTAATCATTGCCACCGTCAGCGCCTGGTTCCCCGACAAGAAGGGCCTCTGTTCCGGTTTCTTGATGATGGGCTTCGGAGCATCCGCACTCATTCTCGGCAATGTGGCAAATTTACTTTTCAATAGCATCGTCGGTTGGCGCACCACATATATGATTTTGGGAATTTCCATCTGTATCGTTTTAGTCATAGCCGGACTTCTGCTGCATAAGCCGGAATCTCAGATGAGCCTTCCACAGCCAAAGGTCAAAAAGAGTTCCGAAGCTGAAAACTTTGAAGCAAAGGATTATACCTCAGGGCAAATGCTTCGCCTGCCTTCCTTCTGGATGGCATTTATATGCATTTCCTTTCTGGCTGCTGTCGGAAGCTCCGTTATCAGCTTTGCCAAAGACCTGGCCTTGTCAGTAAATGCTCCCGAGTCACTGGCTGTTTCTCTTGTTGGCGTACTGTCTGTGTGCAATGGTCTCGGACGCATTCTTACCGGTACCCTCTATGATTCCATGGGCCGTCGTAAGACAATGCTTTGCGCTAATGTTCTTACTATCTGCGCTGCTGCCGTTACCTTACTGGCAGTTTCCATGGGTTCCCTGCCCATTTGTATTGCAGGTTTGTGCCTGACCGGGATGTCATACGGTGCCTGCCCGACCATTACTGCAGCTTTTACTTCCTCCTTCTTTGGTATGAAGTACTTTTCCACCAATATGGCGCTCATGACCTTTACCTCCATGGGCGGCTCACTCATTGCAACTATGTCAAACAAAATACTGGAGGTCACCGGCGGCTATACTACTACGTTTATGATGCTACTGACACTAAGCGCTGTGGCACTGATTTTAAACGTATTTATTCGCAGACCTTAATAATCTGTATAACAATACAGGGGACCTGTCTGTTTATGGACCGGTCCCCTTTGTTTTATAAACATAATCTATTCAGTTTTTCATGATGATATTCACTTCGCAACAAGGCATCTTAAAATCTGCTTTTCGCAAAGCCTCCTTCAGAAAGTGCTTTTCTCACAGCGCTGTTTTTATCCCTCATCCTTAACATCATTCTTATATATTCTTAACCAATATCCCGCAATAGCCGATGATAACATAGTTGTTAATATAAGTACTGTGTAGAATTCTAAATTTATGATATTAAATGAATAGGCTGTAGTTGCCAAAACTATACCGGGACCTCCTCTGGCATTCATTGTGATTCCCAGGCTTATTATGGTTTTTTTCTTAAATTTGCTGAACAACATAACTCCGACTGTACCAATAAACTCCAACCCAAACACTACTATAAAAAATAATATGAATCTGGTTATCGAAAAGTTATGTATAACATCCAACTTTATGCCAACTAATGCAAAGTATATGGGAATGAACAGTGCGAATGCAACTTCTTTTATGCTTAAAACCTCTTTATTATCTTCTCCCACCAATGCCTTCATTATGTAACCGCTTATGAATGCCGAATACATGATATTTATATTTAATAGCGACATAGAAAACACACATGTTAATATCACTAGAAACGATATTGTCAGAATATTATTTCTTACGTGTATACTTTTCTTTTTGATTATGTATTCCAATAATTTTGCGATTATCAAAAATCCTATGGTTGCTATCACGTTTATCAGCAATGATAAAATTGTGATGTTTTCATTTTCTGCCATACTGATGGCTAAGTTTAGTAAAATCCATAGGCAGAGATCCTGTATAGTAGATACTGTTAATACCATATTAGAGAATTTTGTATTCATCATGTTTATATCAAAAAATATCTTTGATATAACCGGTATCGACGTAATTGCTGTTGCAATCAAAAAAACTATACCGAATGATATGCTATTATTAGCTGTACCCATAAAGTCTTCTTCAAAAAAATCTATAAATCCGATTCCCAATAACATTGGGATTACAGTTGCCCCCAAAAACAACATACTATATGGCTTTATATTTTTCTTTGTTATATTGATAGAAGTACTAAAACCGGAGGAAAACATTAAAAATACCAAGCCAAGCTGATAAAAAATATTCAGTACTTTTCCTTCTTCAGCATAATTGTTAAATATGCTGTTCATTAACTCCGGGCTTAATAGTCCTAAACAACTTCCTCCAAAGACCATTCCCCCTACTATTTCACCAACTACTTTTGGTGCATTTATTTTTTCGAAGATTTTTCCAAAGATAAATGATGATAATAACAATAGTGCCAGTGCAAAAAATGTTACACTTATTTCATTTGTACTTAATGTCATATTGATACCTCTAATGTTTGTGCGTCATCTTAATCTGATTTGGTACTTAATTTACTATCTTCTATTATACATCAAATTCTGTATCTATCAACTTATTCGCTCCGCGATTACGCCGGACTTCTCCCAATATATTCTCTATAAATATCTGAATGTGTCAAGTAAGGGACAAAAATCAGAATTTTTTGCCCTCTTTAATAAATTCTAAAATATTGATATGATTTATCCCGTTTCTCTTCTGTAGTAAGTAGTCTGTTGTCACAACATACTTTGCAAAATTATCTCTA
>JAZNQI010000147.1:0-19874 GCA_045590095.1 Acetatifactor sp.
ATAGTACCTGAGGGTATATTTAGAACAGCGACCATACGTCTTCGCTCCAATGTCGTTTTTCATATGCTGGCAGGTGCAGTATTGGAAGGCAGTACCAATCCAGATGACTATCAATTTCGTTTGGATGATCCGTTACAGCCTATTGATCCTGCTGACGGAGTAGACACAGAATGTAGACTTGGAACATTCTTGAATCCATGGTATCGCAGTATCCTTTGGGGATTTCAAGCTGAAAATATCAAAATTTTGGGAGAAAAAGATTCTGTTATTGATGGTAAAAATGTATTTGATCCTCAAGGCGAAGAAGGGTATAGGGGTCCTCATGCAATACAGTTTACCTATTGCAGAAATTTGGAATTCGGCGGATATACTGTAAAAGATAGCGCTAATTGGGCCCACACCATACATAAATGCGATAACATTTTTGCCCATGATCTTATCGTTTTAGGTGGACATGATGGTTTCCATGTTAGAAAATGCAAAAATGTTTTGATTGAAGATAGCCAGTTCTATACCGGTGACGATTGTATTGCTGGATATGTCAATGAAAATATGGTGGTGCGTAATTGTGTGATGGACTGTGCATGCAGTGCTATGCGTTTAGGAGGCACGGATATCTTAGTGGATCACTGCCGTACACATGCTCCCTCCAGATATGGATTCCGTGGAAGTCTCTCATTGGAAGAAAAAGCAAATTCTTCACCTACCAATGAAACTCATAGGCACACCCAGCACACACCGTTCCTGTATTTTTGTGACTTCCCGGTATCTGTAGAAAAACCACAGGGGAATATTGTTGTTCAAAACTGTGTGTTTGAACAACCCAATTCTTTCTTTAGACTTCGGTGGGGACAGCAATGGTGCGCAAACCGTTCCCTAGTGGACATTACTTTCAGAAACTGTAAATGTACAGGTGTCTCATTACCGATAGATTTGTATTGTGATGAGAATGAACCCTGTACGCTTCGATTAATTGATGTTGAAATATCTGCTAGAGAAGGGTATGAAGATGCTGCTTTTATGCATGCTGATAGCTTCAAACAAATTTATTTTGACAATGTTGAAGTATCCGGTTATCGAAATCCAACCATTTTAACAAAGACAGAGGGCGATATTATTTTGAAAAATTCTTCGCCGATAGTAGTTAAAATGGTGGACGAGTTGATTGATAGATATGTGTAAAGACTAGAAACAACGGCAAAAAATATCAAATAAGATAAACAAGAAAAGAGTTTAATTATGAACTGGAATACTTGTTCAACCCCAACGGTTTTTTATTTGCGAGAGGGAAGTGGTAAATTATGAAAGCAGAAGTTTTGCAGATAGGATATATGAAGTATGTTATCCGGTATCCGAAGGGATACGAAGAGGGCAAGAAATATCCTGTGATCATATTTTTGCATGGAGCAGGGGCAAGAGGGACAGATATACAGCTGCTTTTGAATCACCCATATTTTCAGATAACGAATCTTCATGAGAATTTTCCGTTTGTGACGATTGCACCGCAGTGTTATAGAGACACCTGGTTTGATTTGTTTTATGAGTTACAGGACTTGGTTCGGAAAGTTTCCAAGGAAGCTTATACGGATGCTAAAAGAGTTTATCTAATGGGAGCAAGTATGGGTGGATATGCCACCTGGCAGCTTGCTATGAGTATGCCGGAGCACTTCGCTGCCATATGCCCGATTTGTGGCGGAGGAATGTATTGGAATGCAATGCGGCTAATGAATGTACCGATATGGGCATTTCATGGAAAATTGGATGAAGTAGTGCGTGTAGATGAATCAGTGAAAATGGTGGAGGCGGTGAAGCGCTGTGGAGGTAATGCACGCTTGACGCTATATCCGGAAAATGGTCATGATGCGTGGAGCGATACTTTTGGAAATCTGAAGGTATTTGAATGGATGTTGTCTTGGGAGAATAAAAATACTGTAGATTTAATTGATAAGTATACTGACAGTAAGGTATATGGATAAGTGCAAATAAAAACGAACGCGATGTTTACTTTAACAGAGAATTACTGTAACGCAAGGCAAGGAGGATAAACCGTGATACATTCATTTTTGCTAATTGGTCAGTCTAACATGGCAGGCAGAGGATTTGCTGATGAAGTGGAGCCCATTCATAATGAGCACATTAAAGTGTTGCGTAATGGACGTTGGCAGCAGATGTATGTGCCGGTGAATTGTGACAGAAGCTTTTCGGGAGTGAGTCTTGCTGAGAGCTTTGCAGATGCTTATCAGAAGGAACATGGCGTGGATGTAGGCCTGATTCCATGTGCCGACGGAGGAACCTCACTGGAGCAGTGGAAAGAGGGTAGCTTGCTGTATGATCATGCAGTAATGCAGACAGGGTTAGCGGAGAGAACCTCTACACTTGCCGGTGTGCTATGGCATCAGGGAGAGGGCGATTGCTCGGAAGAGAGAAGTCGTTCTTACGCAGAGCGCTTTGAGAGAGTCTTAAATGCATTGCGCCGTGATTTATGTTTGACGGACGTTCCGATACTAATAGGAGGATTAGGCGATTATTTGAGTCGGTTTGAGAGTGTGAACATAAGAACTTATTATCCTATTGTTAACGAACAATTGAGGCAAATTTCAGAAGTGCATAGAGATGTTGGGTTTGTGTCAGCAGAGGGCCTGGAATCGAATCCGGATAACCTGCATTTTAATGCACAATCTCTTCGTGAGTTTGGATTGCGGTATTACGCAGAATTTATTAAACTGGAGAATAAGGAGAAAGTTTTCCAAGAAAAGCCCTGCGAGGACGATGCACTTAGGGATCCAGCCTTAGAAAACAGATGAGATTGTAGGTTCAGCAATGAAATTTAGGAGGTTTTGAATATGCTATACCCGAAGGAATCGATAAGTCGTGAGGTTAAGAGCCTGGACGGATTTTGGAATTTCTGCGCCGATAAAGCAAATGTTGGTGAACAGAATGGTTGGGAACTTGGTGTATTTGGTGAAGATACGCGCGAGGCGGCAGTTCCGGCTAGTTATAACGAGCAGTTTAATGATCTGTACAATTTCCACGGAAAAGCTTGGTATAGCAAGGAAGTATTTATTCCCTTGTCATACGCAGCGAAAGCAATTTACCTGCGCTTTGGAAATGTAGCCGGAAAGGCTAAAGTATGGGTAAATGGCTGCGAAGTAGGTGGCCATATTGGTACAGCGCTGCCTTTTGAATGTGAGATCAGCGCTGTAGCAAAATTAGGTCAAAAGAACATGATTGTTGTACAGGCAGATAGCACTTTGGACATTTGGTCATTGCCACCAGCTGCAGCAAATATTACAGAGGGAAGCGTCGGCTTTTTCGGGTCCTATCCTCCGGTAGCGTATGACTTTTTTCCATATGGCGGTATTCAGCGCAGCGTATTCTTGTATACGTGCCCCAAAACGCGTATCGAAGACATTACTATCAGAACTGAACTGTTAGAATCTTCTGCCATGGTTCTGTTTGATGTTGAACTAACGGATAGTGCCCAGGGTGAATTGGTTGCTACGACCGACGGCAAGGATCTTGTTATATCTGTTGATGGTAACAAAGTTCATGGAGAGTTTATGATCGAGTCTCCTCGGTTGTGGGATATTGGTCAACCCGAGCTGTATGATCTGGAGTTTGTGCTAAAGACAAATGGAGGAGAGATCGACAGCTATACACAAACATATGGTATCCGTGAGGTGAGGGTTGAAGGAGACAAGTTCCTTTTGAACAATAAGCCGGTGTTCTTTAAGGGCTTCGGCAAGCATGAAGATTTCTTTATTTCGGGAAAGGGTTTCTCTCATGCTGTTACGGTAAAGGATTTTTATCTTCTTAACTGGATCGGCGCCAATTCTTTCCGCACCTCGCACTATCCATACGATGAGAACATCATAGATTTTGCTGATAGACACGGTATTATGGTCATTGACGAAACACCGTTCGTAGGCTTGAACAAACGAATGTACCGTGAAGATATTCTTTGTAAGGCAAAATCGGTCATCAATGAACTGATCAAGCGAGACAAAAACCACCCAAGCGTTGTGATGTGGAGTCTTGCCAACGAACCTTATGTGGAATCGCTTGAGGGAAAGCACTTCTTTAAAGAGATGGCTGAAACAACTCGTATGTTAGATCCCACTAGACCGATTACATATGTGGCGCATATGGAACCGGAAGATAATTTGGGATATGAGTATTATGATGTGGTATGTATTAACAAGTATTACGGCTGGTATATTGCACCTGGCCAGGCAGAAGCGGTACTTCCCGATTTTAGAGCTTGTATAGAAAAATGGCGTAATGCATTTGGTAAGCCAATGATGGTGGCAGAGTTTGGTGCAGATGCCATCGACGGAATGCATTGCGATCCGCCGCAGATGTTCAGTGAAGAATATCAAAGCATGACTGTGGAAATGCAGTATAAAGAAATGCGGAAAATCGATTACGTGATTGGTGCACATGTTTGGGCATTTGCCGATTTCAAGTCCACGCAAAATACTACAAAGGTTCTTTTGAATCATAAGGGTGTATTTACAAGGGACAGACAACCCAAGATGGTAGCTCATATGCTGAAAAGGCTCTGGAGAGATGAATAATGCGATGCTATTTATATTTAACATGGAAGTATAACTAATGTATTAACTGAAAAGTAGTAGGAGACTGACTATGAATAGAAAGTGGTTTAATGATACATATTATCGCGATCCACAGTTTTTTCGCGTCAATGAGCAAAAAGATCATGCCTATTTTATTCCTTTTTATGATCCAACTCAATCAGGTGGGTTAAGGGAGCAGTCCCAGGCATTTTATTCTTTGAATGGTATCTGGAAGTTTAGATGGGAATCATCTGTTTACGATTTTGATGATTTTACAGGAGAAGAATATGTATTTGAAGACTTTGAAGAGGTGAATGTGCCGGAGTGCTGGCAGCTTCATGGTGCTGACTGTGCTCAGTACCAAGCTTCACCATATCCCTTTATCTTTGATCCTCCATATGTGCCGGAAAAAAATCCGGCAGCGGTTTATAGCAAAGAATTTGATTTTACTGTGAAATGTGGAAAACGCTATGAGTTACACTTTGAAGGTAAAGACAGTTGCATCTATGTATGGGTGAACGGCAGCTTTGTTGGATATGGAGAGGTTCCACATAATGATTCTGCATTTGATGTGACACCGTACTTAAAGGATGGCAAGAATAGACTTTGTGTTATGGTGTTGAAATGGTGTTCTGGTTCGTACCTGGATGATCAGGATAAGATAAGATTGTCGGGACTATTTAGAGATGTATACATTCTGGAACGCAGTGTACAGGGAATCAAGGATTTTAGACTAAAGACAAAGAATGACGGTACCGTGAAACTGGATGTGGATGCACCAATTCCAGTGAATGTACAACTGCTGGATCGTGGACAAGTGATTGACAGTGGGATTACATGTGATGGTGAAATCGCTTTTTCAGTGAGTGAGCCTGTGTTGTGGTCTGCTGAAAAACCATATTTGTATGAACTGATATTTTCTTGTGATGGTGAATATATTCATCATAGATTTGGATTCCGGGAAGTGGCAATAAAAGATGGCGTCTTTGTAGTAAATGATAAGCCAGTGAAACTTCGGGGTGTTAATCGTCATGATACCAATCCGGACACAGGTTATGTGGTAGATCGCGAATTTGTGCGTAATGAACTGATCATGATGAAGCAGTATAATATCAATGCCATCCGTACTGCTCATTACCCTAATGTTCCATGGTTTTATGAACTGTGTGATGAAATGGGGTTTTATGTCATGAGCGAGGCTGATTTAGAGTGTCATGGCTGTGGATATGTAGATGGTTGGGACGAACTGCTGGAAAAAAATACGTACAGTCCGGCAATGCATGATCGCGTGTCACGTATGTTGGAGTCTTTTAAAAATTATACCTGTATCGTCATTTGGTCTTTGGGAAATGAGTCTTCCTGGGGGACGAACCTGAAAAAAGAAGCTTATTATGTACGTGGCTTTGATGAGACTCGTTTGCTTCATTATGAGCATGCGTTCACAAAATATCCTTTTATGAATGAGGAAGAGAAAGCCGAACTGAATAAATTGTTTGATTTCTATTGTCATATGTATTCTAGGCTGGGCGGAGTAGAGAAAGTTTTTGAGGATAAGACTATTAAGATCCCGTATTTATTAAGTGAATACAGCCATGCTATGGGCAACAGTTGTGGTGACTTGCGGTTTTATGATGATATTTTTCAAAAAGACCATAGATATGCCGGAGGCTTTGTTTGGGAATGGTGTGATCACAGTATACGAAAGACGGATGAAAAAGGGAGAGAATACATGGCATATGGCGGTGACTTTGGAGAGCATCACCATATATTTAATTTCTGTCAGGATGGCCTGGTTTCGCCGGATCGTATTCCCCACTCTGCCCTGAAGGAATTGAAAGCTGTCTATGCACCTGTGCGAATCCGTATGGAGGAAAAGAAACTGTATGCTCAAAACAGAGCCGCCTTTACTGATCTAAATGAGTATGAAATTCATTGGAAAATTATGACAGAGGAGAATGTTGTATCAGAAGGAGTATGTGAAGTTTCCTGCTGTCCCGGTGGATATACGGAACTTCCAATTGACGTATCTACAGAGAAGTGGGCACCAAACACCTATGTGATTGTAAAAGTACAGACAAAAGAGGATAAAGCCTGGGCAAGAAAAGGTCATGTGGTGGCAGCAGGTGGTTATTTCTTGACGGAACAATCTGCTGAGGAAGTCATGCAGGAGGCCGATAATATGCCAGTATTACAGGAGACCTCGACCGCTTTTATTGTTTCAGGAAAGGATTACGCATATATTTTCCGCAAGGACGAAGGTGTTTTGAGCCAGATGGTCTTGCAGGGACGAGAAATGCTCAAAGAACCTTTGACATTTCAATGTTTCAGAGCTCCTACCGACAACGATTACCGCTGGGGACAGGGAATTTCGATGCAATGGAACAAAACTGGGGAGTTTGGCAATATTGAATATCCTCAACTTTCGGTGAAGAATTTTAGCGCGTGGATAACAGACGATGGAGTACATCTTGCTGGAGACTTTATTTTCGCAGTACAGGGTCGCCATGCGATTAGTCGAGGCAGGATTGTATATTCGATTCGGAAGGATGGTTGCCTGGAAATTTCTCAGAATGGAGTTCTTTCGGAAAAACTCCCATATTGGTTACCAAGGTATGGGTATCTCTTTGTGCTGAAGGAAGGCGTAGAAAGCATTCAGTATCTGGGATTGGGTGATAGTGAGTGTTATGAAGACAAAAAGAGCTATGCGTTGCCTGGCGTGTATACGTATGTGTGTGACGATCCGAATGAGATGTATGAACGTCCCCAGGAATACGGAAATCGATGTGATACAAGATGGGTAAAGTTTTTCGATAGAGGTAATAGCTTTGGTATTTCGGGACATGGCTTTTCGTTCAGTGCAACGCATTATGATATGCATCAAGTATGTAAAACTTCCCATTGTAAGGATTTGACTCGTAAGGATTGCATGTATGTAAATGTGGACTATCGTATGAGCGGTGTGGGTTCTGCTTCTGTGGGCGGGCAGTATCCGGTGGAAGAGTGTCGTATCAATCCGGGTGAAATATTTAATTTTAGTATTAAATTGCATCCTATGAAAGCTTGAATATGGCTGGCACACCGTTACAGTCAGTCAGTGTATTGACGGTGTAGTTATGGGCAATGGCAAACTAAGCTGCCGGTGAGCATAGGGCGGCACAATCCGCAGAGTACAGATGTCTTATACCTACTACGAGAAAGTTGCCGTAGCGTCCCCGAAAGAAGCTTAGAAATGCTTAATATGATTTTTGAGAACTACCGCAGTTAATTCTGTGGTAGTTCTCAATTTTTAGTAACAGTTTTGTTCGGGTTGTGCAAAAATCTCCCGAATTAAACTCCTCTCTGGGACAATTAACCGCCAGTTTTCGTTGCGACAACTGGCGGTTTTGATATTTCCCAAAAACTATTCTTTGTTCTATAGCTGAAAAAATGAGACCATTTTGGACTCGCCATATTGGTCTTAGCTTTTTATGCACACTTATCGATTATTCGTCTTCTTCCGGGGAAGAATCTTCGGCATGGCTCATCGCAGGATTCATATCAAACATATTTTGTAGGCGGCAATCAGTCTTAGCACAGAAATCGCTGCCGTCAGGTAAAGCAAATGTAGCAGCGTCTTTGGTCTGGCTTTTCCTCTCAATATGTGACTTCTTTTTGAATTTTGAAGGAGTTGTGTTTGTGATGCTTCTGAAAACCTTTCTGAAATGATTTTCGGAATGAAAGCCAACCAAACTGCTTATCTCGGAAATAGAATAGTTACTGCTTTCCAAATATTTTATTGCATTATTGATTTTAATCGAATTCAAAAAATTAATAGGTGTTTGACCTAATGTTTTTTGAAACAAGTGGTAAAGCGTAGACTCGCTAACACAACACTTTTTTGCTAAATCAGCAACAGAAAAATCATCATTCCAATTGTCAACAATAAATTCAATCGCTGTTTGCAAGGTCTTATCATATGAAATGTTCGATTGCTCCATCTGAGGAAGCATCTTTTGTAACATCTTATAGAACAACGAATAGGCTTCCAATTCCTTAATATAGTCGCCAGATAATAGATTGGCTATTTCTATCAGGTCGTTCTTGATTTCGTGATCGCAACAAACAATTTGAGGTTCGTATTGAAACTGCTCATAATGCATAAAACAGCTCACATAAATTACTTCAATTTCAGGACTTCCGTGCCACTCAGAATAACAATAGATGTTCTCCGGGATAAATACGATATCCCCTTCGTTTACATTGAGCTTTTTATTTAAATAGATGTAGGTTCCGCGACCATTTAGGATAATGCCAATTCGCGTTTTTCTTCGATTGCTATTCCCGCGGCAAAAATGATAATTATGAAATATGTGCTTTGATGTGGAAAGATCCGAAACATAAATTTTACCGACTTGCATCTTTTTATACTCCTCTGATGTGGCGAAATTGCAGAATAGTTACTTTTTTTACAGTATACAATATTGAACGGATTTTTGCAAGATGATATAATATTATTACCATAGCAGGAAGGATTCGCTATGGAATTTCATAATAAAACTGTCATCATTACAGGCGCATCTGTCGGAATCGGCAAGGCGACTGCCATCGAATTTGCAAGAAACGGTGCAAATGTATGTATTGTTGACGTTAATGCCGAGGGCCTTGATGCACTTGCAGAAAAAATCAAATCAATTGGTGCAAATGTAACATCATATGTTTGCGATGTGAGCGATGAACAGAGAGTTCGTGAGATAACGCAGGAAATCATTAATCAATATGGCAAAATTGATGTTTTGGTTAATAATGCAGGACTTTGGAGAATGTGGAAACCCTTTGTAGAAACAACCAGCGACGAATGGAAAAAGTGGTTAAATGTAAATATCCTGGGACTGATGTATTTTACCCACGAGGTTTTTCCCAATATGATAGAAAACGCTTATGGACGAATTATCAATATTGGCTCTCCCGCAGTTGTATACGGCATTGCGGGTATGGCTGATTACTCAATGACGAAAGGTGCAGTCAGCTCGTTTACAAAAGCACTGGCGAAAGAGGTAGCTTCGCAAGGCATTACGGTAAATAATGTTGTTCCCGGAAGTGTTAGAAACGAAGGAGCCAAAGCGGAAACAGAGCTGTGCTATATGGGAAGAAACGGGGAATTGGAAGAATATGCGTATTTAATTTGCTTTTTAGCAAGCGATAAAGCGCCATATATTTCCGGGCAGGATTATCAGATTGACGGTTGAAGGAAGAAAAATTAAGGGGGAACAAGAAAATGGATTTCACAGGAAAAACAGCAATTTCAACGGGCGCAGCATCAGGAATGGGACTTTTATTTGCACAAAATTGGGCAGACCTGGGCGGAAATGTGTTTATGTGCGATGTAAATGAGGATGTACTTAACGAAAAGGTCGCAGAAATTAATGCCAATAACAAAGGTAAAGCGACTGGCGTTGTTTGCGATGTGCGCGATTATGCTCAGATTTGCTCTGCAAGGGATAAAGCGGTTGCGGAATTTGGCAGTATAGATGTTATGGCAAATTTTGCAGGTGGCACAGCAGTAAGGATGAGAAACGTCGACAGAGAAGAGTATCCGGAGTTCCCTGATGTTCCGATTGATGTTTACGACTGGGGAATTGATGTAAATCTTAAGGGACCGTTCTATTTTGCCCATGCCGTGCTAAAACAAATGAGAGAACAAAAAAGCGGGCTTATTATAAACATCGGCTCAATTACAGGTGCAGAGGGTGATGGATACGGAATGGATTATTCCACAGCAAAAGCGGGTCTTATGTTTGGGCTGACAAAATCCATTGCGCAATACGGTGCAAATTACGGAATCCGATGTGTTTGCGTATCGCCTGGTCCTGTTCTTACCCGTGCGGCGATGGCGGAGATGAAAACACTCCTCGGCAGAGCTGCTGAGCCGCAGGAGATCATAGATCTGATTTTGTTTATCGCATCGGATAAGGGTCAATTTATAAACGGTGAAAACATTATGATTGATGGCGGCAGGAATGCCGCGGGAAGGCGGTGCTGATATATGAAGCCAACCTTCTTAAATCAAAACAAGCCGTTAATTACTGGGATGATACTGAAGGATAATCCCGATAGCATTAGATTTGCAGTTAAAAATTCCATCTATGACGGCGCGGATTGCCTTGGCATACAACTTGAATGGTTGAAGAAGGAATACAAAACTGAGGAGCATTATAAAAGCATTTTCGCCGCATGCTCTGGACACCCCATATATGTCACCAATTACAGAGACTGCGAAAACAAGGGACTCTCCGATGAAGAACTCGCCGATGAGCTTGTTAAGGCTTTGGCGTGCGGAGCGACACTGGGTGATGTGCCTGCAAGTCTTTTTGACAGCGAAAGCGGTATGGGAATCGGACTCGAGCTTTCTATGAAGCAGGATGCTATTGACCGTCAAATGAGGCTGATCGACAAGATTCACAGCATGGGTAAAGAGGTGTTGATGTCTTCTCATGTTCTCCAATTTGTATCTGCTGAAACTGTTCTGGAGATTGCCTACGAGCAGAAAAAGCGGGGAGTAGATATCGTAAAAATTGTGACCGCTGCGAACTCCGATGAAGAACAAATGGAAAACTTGAGAATTACGACACTGCTAAAGAAAGAATTGGGGATCCCGTTCCTGTTTTTGTCGTGTGGTTCGCATTCAAAGATACACCGTATGATTGGTCCGCAGCTTGGCTGTATTTCCTATCTTGCGGTGAGAGAGCACGATGAGCGAGCCGTGCCGACCCAGCCTACAATCAAGGCGGCAAAGGCCGTGAGAGATAATATAGATTATTTACCGGATATTGTTGAGTAAGGGGATTGGATAATAGTAAAATACTTAAAGTAACCGGTCTCATTTAATATGATTTTCTCTCTGTTAAGGAAGGGTGAAAATTGAAATAGATAAAATGGAGGAATAAGTGATAAAAGCAATTGATACGCACTGTCATATTCATTATGGTCCCAAAGAGCTATTGGTGCCTAACACTCTTACGGATATAATGCAAGAGGGGAATTGTTATACTGCTTATTGGGACAAGTTATCACAAATAAGTGAAGCCACACAAATAGATAAGGTTTTTGCTTCACCATTTGATGGCGTGTTAGATAGAGAATATGCAGAACGGGCAAACGAAATCATGTTTGAATTGGTACAAAATGTTCCTAATCTTTATCAGTGGGTGGTTGTTGATCCACAAAATCACAATACATTTATTCAGGCAGAGAGAATGTTAAATAACTCAAAGTGCGTTGGAATTAAAATTCATCCACATTGTCATAAGTATTCTCTTGAAGAACATGGAGATTCAGTTTTTTCCTTTGCTCAAAAACACCGTGCTATCGTACAGATTCACCCTGGAAATGAGGTTGATAGTATAGTGCGTTTCGCAAACGCTTATCCGAATGCAACTTATATTATGGCTCATTTGGGTGGTGAGCATTATATAAATGCGATTAAACAAGCCAAATATGGAAATGTCTATTCAGATACATCGGGTATTGCAAGTATGAAAAATATGATTGTAGAATATGCGGTATCACAAATCGGATCTGAAAGAATCTTGTTTGGTACGGATACTTATTCCGCCGCTTCCCAAAGAGGCAGAATAGAATTTGCTATTATTTCACAGCAAGATAAGGATAATATTTTATTTAATAATGCAAAACAGTTATTTGAATTATAAAAGGAGTTATTGAAATGAAAGCTATTCTTGTAAATGATGATAAAAGTTTACGATGGGACAAAGTTCCTGATCCCATTCTTTCCGAAGATGATGTTTTGATAAAGGTCGAGTATGCGGCTCTTAACCGTGCAGACCTTATGCAAAGAGAAGGTGATTACCCCCCACCCGAAGGCTGCCCCGATTGGATGGGCCTTGAAGTTTCAGGCGAAATTGTTGAAATGGCAGAGGGTGCAAAGGAAAAATCAAATTACAAAATCGGTGATAAAGTTTGTGCCCTGCTTGGCGGTGGCGGATATGCAGAATTTGTTTCTGTCAAGTACGATATGTGTATGCCTGTGCCGAAAAATTGTACGATGGCGGAAGCGGCGGCAATTCCCGAAGCTTTTGCAACGGCATATCTTAAATTGTTTGTTGAGGGTCACGCCAAGGCGGGAGATACATTGCTTATGCAGGCAGGTGCAAGCGGACTTGCCAGCGTTATCATTCCGATGGCAAAGGCATTCGGCCTGCGTGTTATTACAACGGTCATAAGTGATCCTACAAATATTCAGCATCTCGGTGCCGACCTCGTAGTTGACACAAGAGAGCAAAACCTGCCTGAAATACTTAAAAAAGAGGAAGCGGCAGGCAGAGCTGTTGATATTGCCATCGACTGTCTTGGCGGTCAAAATCTTGGGGATTGTCTGCCCTATGTAAAATATGGATGTCGCTGGATCGTAATTGCGGCTCTTGCCGGAGCAAATACGACTATCGACCTTAAAAACATTTACAAAAAGAACATCCGGATTGTTGGCAGTACGCTTCGATCCAGAACGCCTGAGATGAAGGCAAAAATTCTCTCAAATCTTGTCAATGAGGTATGGGAAAAGGTGGCGGACGGAGAAATAAAGCCTACCGTATATAAGGTCCTCCCGATTATAAAAGCCGAAGAAGCACACGATATCCTTTATCGTGGTGAAAATATAGGTAAGGTAGTGCTAAAGGTTTAATGAAGATTGTAGCATTAAAATACGGAGAGTCCGTTTTTGGAGAGAACTATATTTTTAAGGGTGGAAATAAAGACAAGTGCTTACCGATTTCATTTACGATTTATTTGATACAAACAGAAAGCAAGAATATTTTGGTAGATGTAGGTTGTGATGATGGTGCAGGATTTGAAATGTCACTATTCAAAAAGCCGGTTGATACCTTAAAAGAATACGGACTATCGCCAAATGACATTACCGATGTTATTATTACACATTCGCACCACGACCACGTAGAAGCTATCAACTATTATGAGAACGCAGTTATACACATTCAAAAGGACGAATATGTTGCGGCAAAAAAGTACATTCCAGCAAGCTTTACCGTGCATTTAATTGATGATGAATTTACATTAGCTGAGAACGTAATTATGAGGAAAATCGGTGGGCATTCCATTGGTTCCTGCATCGTTTTGGCAGATAACTATGTGCTTTGCGGTGATGAATGTTATTGCGAGAAATGCTTGACGGACAAAATTTGTACGGGCGCATCCTGCAACGAAGAAGCGAGTGAAAAATTTATCGAAGAATTTAGTAAAAATACATACATTCCTCTATTATTTCATGACAGCAAAATTCTACAAGGAAGGTTAGGTTTTTCTATTATTTATAACAAGATGGTAATGCAACAAGAATTATCTTCTTGTGGTTTTTATGAATATTCTTTCTAACACAGGAAAAATTCAAGGGCGTGCCGACAAATATAATCGGTACGCCCTACATTTTTTGTTATAAATTTTGTGAAAAACATTGGATAAGTGTATTAGTGAATTAAATTGATTTCCATCCTCAACTTCATTTTCTTGGCTGCAATCACGATACAACTCTAACGATTCTCTCGTTATTAATGCGCGTGGCTATGTTGAAGGAAGGTATCGAACAGCTTCATAGAGTCTTGTTCTCAACCCCAGAGGTATACCTAAAAGATGATCGCAGTATTTGGGCCACGAATCCTTTCGGGCAAACCGATGTTACCGCTGATCTGATAATCAATACAGCCTCCGTTTACAATCAAATATAGACAGTCTCTCCGGGTCCGATTCGAAAGCTGTTGTTCCAATTGTCTGCGATCCAAACATCTCGCACAGAAGGATTGTAAACTGTTTTTCCGTCTGCGGAGTATTCCAACCGCTGGAAATCCTGCCATGTCAGGAATATCTCCATATTGGTTGCATACCAAATCTCATTTTTGCCACCAATAGCTTCTGCGAATTTCTCTATCACATGCCAGTTGTTGTCTCTCTCAAATTCGTAGGTATGACCCCATAAATAGAACAACTGTGGGGCGCGGTTGGGATTCGATGATAGAAAACTGGTTACCAGTTCCATCAATCTGGGATTATTGTGATGGCAGGTTGCTGGCATACGAAGCCAGTCGGTGGGCATATCGAATTTCTCGGTGGAAACCGTTGTACGGCTATAGTAGATACCACAAAGCTTTAATGCGTCCACAACAGTATCATTAAGTGTACCGTAAGGATACGCCATACCATGGATCTGACGGTCAAACAGCGCTTCCAGGGCCGTTCTGTCGTCTAAAATCTCTCTGCATAGCACAGCTCCGCTGCAACGCTCCAGAAATGGGTGAGAGAAACCGTGGCAAGCTACCTCGCAGGTATCTGCAGGATATGCTTCTAAAATCTGTGAGGCGGTCATGCGGCGGGAGATTTGTCCCTCAGGATACACAGTGCCCTCAGGGGCGATGATTCCAGCGTTGATGTTGAATGTGCCCTTCAGGCCGTGTTTGCGCATAATGCGGACTAACTGCATATCCTGCTCAACACCGTCGTCATAGCTAAGCGTGACGGCTTTCACCTTGCCACCGGGAAAACGAAGAAAGATAGAACTCATTGGAAATGCCTCCATTTTCGGTAAATGTTTGTATTGTGATGACAGGCGTTGCGGGCAGCGCTGTGGCGTTCCGCCTAATCATTTTTCCCGGATGAAGTATGCAACGCTTTTGGGCTGGTGCTGCTGGGTGAAGATTTCCTTTTTGTTGCCGTCGATCCGCCCTTGTATCGTATCAGTTCTGTTCCGTTACATGGACCACGGAATGATGGGTCACGCTAACGACGCGTAGTACCATCCGGATTTCCATCCATGCCCGGTGGATCTGAAAGCCCCGCTCGTACCATATCCAGTCTACATGATTCCAAAGGAATTTGCCTGTGTTGATCTCGTTATAGCTGGCAGGAACGGGCATTTCAATGCAGTTTGTCAGCAATTTTTGAACCACTTTTCCTCCGTATCCTGCACAATATGTGTTTCCCGTCGGAATTTCCAGATGCCGTTATGGTCTTTGACATACCTGATTTTGTTTACAGTTGGATATAGCATGTTCATTCTCTCTTTTGTGTGATCATATAATAGGTGAATGAATTAGCAAAGCAAGGATTCACTCAGAGATGGATTTCTTCAAACATTTTCACAAGCGTTTTGGCAGAATCTGCAAGTTTGGTTAATCCATCAAAGACATTGCTTTCGGTGTAGTCACGTAAATATTGATTTGCTTCCAGCGTGAAGTCTCCTCTATAGCCAATTTCTTTTAAGGCTCTGACAATGGGTTCAAAAGAGATGTCCATGGAGAACGGTATTTGGTGTGAGTCATGCCATTTGTCATTGTCGTGGATATGTAATGCTTGGAGTCTGGAGCCCAAAGCCTTGATCATTTCCACAGCTGATGTGCCGGAACCTTTCATTTCGGCATGTCCGATATCAAGACAGGCAACAAGATATTCGCTTCTCAAAACGTCGATATGCGCACAAAAGCTTTCCGGTGTTGCACAGGCGGCAAAGGAAGCTTGATCCGTTTTTTTGTCCCAGTTCCACATATTTTCGGTTGCAATTTTAATGCCGTGATCAATGGCGAAAGGAAGAAGCTCCCAATACATTTCTGCGTTTTCTTCTGCACGTTTATTATTGTCCGGGTGGATGATACAGAATTTTCCGCCGGCCTCTGCTGTGCATTCAATCGCTTTTTTAAGGTAAGAACGAATTTCTGGACAACTTACGGGAAAAGGAGCATGAGACTGGTTACAGACAATACCATTGTCAAGGCCGATCTGCTTTAATTTGCGTGCAAAGGACAAATACTGACTCCCGTGCAGGGGATGTCCGTTTTCTACAACTGTTTTAGTGGCCCAATTATACTGGCACATGGAAGTCATGGAGAAATCCCAGGCATCAAAGCCGGCACGCGCCAAATACACAATGGTTTTTTCTTCACCGATGATTCTTGCACAGGAATTGATCTCAGTAGATAACTTCGTATGGATGTTCCTCCTATAATAAGATGTGCAGATAGTTTTAAGGCATCCGCTTAGTTCTCTTATTTATCGCTAAATTTGATGGATTCGTCTGCATTTTTACTGTAAAGACAGTTTGTATTGATAACTACTCTTCCGGACTTCCTTCTACACTCCAGTACTGGCTGAAAACCTTTTCGAGTAGATGATGTGCAGCAAACATATAAAGACCAGGAAGGAGAATAATCAAAAATGCAAGATATGGGGACAAAGAAAGAAGTATAGCACAAACAATAAATAACGCCAGCAACGCAAGTGATTTGGGAAGATGTAGGATACACATAATGAGTGTATTTTTGAGGACAACTTTGGTAGGATCACTGATATGAGAAATATAAGAAAACCAATAATGAGCCCACATGATCACAAAAAGGATAAGCAGGATCAAAAGCAGAAGAATCCATTTCAAAGCGGAAATGACTCCGCTCATAATAAAACAGAGATAGATATCGAGCGACAGAAATGCCAATATCAATAGTAAAATGATCCACAGAATGGTAGCCTGCTTAAAGTTTGACTTAAAAGTAGTCCAAAAGGTTTCCCAGAGTTTTCCTGTATTTTGGCAAATGACCCGGTGAACCGAATAATACAATGCTGTGGTGGCAGCACCGATGGTGAAAATCGGAAGAGAAAAAAGCAACCACAATACACTAACGATAAGGTAGTTAGCTAATTTTTCTAGAAAATTGTATACTTTGCCGTCAATATTAAAGATTCCACCCATGGTATTTCCTCCCTTTCGGGGTTAGCGATTACAGTAAAAATAGTGAGTTCCGGCTTTTACACAGTGTGTCACACCAGCAATGGTCACTTCTGCCTCCACAGGGGTAGTGATCTCATAACGCCAGAAGGTATCTTCTTTGCGCCAGTAGGAAATGATCTTGCCGTGGCGGGTGTCCACTTCGGCCTTCAGCCAATCAATACAGTCGTTGGGAACCGGGGCGACACAGACTTTTCGATAACCAGGCGCATCTTCTACATAGCGAATACCTGCGGATACGGTGTACACCCAGTCGATGACCGCACCGTAAGCATAATGGTTAAAAGAATTCATGCTGGTATCCCAGAAAGTATCATCTTCGCGCAGACCGTCCCAATGCTCCCATACTGTGGTGGCACCTTTCTTGACGGAGTACAGCCAGGAAGGATAGTCTTCATGCAGCAACAGGGAATAGGCGATATCGGTATGACCAAAATCACTTAATGCATGCAGAAGATAAGGTGTCCCAACGAATCCGGTAGTCAAGTGCATATTTGCCTTACGCACCATTTGTGCCAACTGATCGGACACAGCTTGGCAATCTTCTGCCAAACGGAAATGGACAGCCAATGCGCATTCTGTTTGAGTAGTGCAAACGGCGAAGGTCTTGCGGAACTGCGCCAGAATCTGTTGATAGAGTGCCTCGTATTCGACGACATCTTCTCCAAGAACATGACCGACCTTAATTAATAGAGAGGTGGAATAGGCATAGTAGGCACTGGCAATAAAATCCTCACGACTTCTACCTCGCAGAGGGTCCTTCACGCCATCCAAACCAAGCCAGTCACCAAAATGGATGCCGCCGATCCAAAGATTCTCAACCTTGGTGTCGTTGGTGATGTAGTCAATCCGTTTCTTCATACAAGCGAATTGTTTGCGGAGAATGGCCGGGTTACCATATGCCATATAAAGCTCCCAGGGACAGATCAGAGCCGCATCGCCCCAGGCGGCGGAGGAACCCTCAAAACGCCAGGTATCTGGGATCATGTTACCAATATAGCCGTCCTCCAGTTGATCGGCAGCCATGCAGCCCAGCCATTTGGTGAAGAACTTTTCTACATCGAAGTTCAGCGCTGCTGCACGAATGAAAACCTGAGCATCACCGGTCCATCCCAGACGCTCATCACGCTGGGGACAGTCGGTGGGAATGTCCAGGAAATTACACTTCTGTCCCCAAATCACGTTCTCGAAGAATTTGTTGAGCAGGGGATGGGAGCAGCTTAGCCAGCCGGTGCGCTTAATATCGGAGTAGACAGCAATGGCGGTGAAATTATCTTCGGTAGCAGCCTCAATTCCGCCGGGGAATTCGTCAATACGGACATAACGGAAACCGTAAAAGGTCAGGCGGGGATGGTAAACCTGGGCGCCATTTCGGCAGATGTATGTCAACCTTGCTTTTGCGGCCCGATAATTTGCGTTGTAGAAATTGCCATCACTGTCCAAAACCTCGCCGTGGGACAATTTGACAGGCTCACCGGCATTGGCGGTCAACTGGATCTGGACATAACCGGTAAGATTCTGACCAAAGTCGATTACCCGCTCGCCCTTTGGGGTGGTGATGATCCGAACGGGAGAGAATCGCTCATGCTCTACAATCTCCTCACCTTCTTGGGGAATCAGGGTGTGCCAGGGACCATCAAATTCCACGCACGGGATGGTTTCAGTCGCCTGATAGCTGGCATCACAGATTTCACCATGATAAATTTCGGAGTAACGAATCTCACTCTCCATGGCCTGCCAACTGGTATCAGTAGCAACGGTTTCACTGCTGCCATCAGTATAAGTGAGAACAACCTGAGCCAGCAAACCGCAGGGACTTGCCTTCTGCTGATCCAGTATGCGGCCGGAAATGTCACCGCGGTACCAACCCTTGCCGACGGTAATGTCCAGCCGGTTGGAGGATTGGATGAGGCTGGTAATGTCATAAGTTTGGTATTGCAAGCGCTTATGGTAGGTCGTCCAACCAGGGGCCAGTACATAGTTACTGATCCTGCATCCATTCAGTTTTGCTTCGTAAATGCCCAAAGCTGTAACAGTTAGTTCGGCGTGCTTAATTTCTTTTGCCGTGAGAAATTGTTTGGAAAATACGATGGCTGCATCTTCCGGTGTGGAAGATGGCCGTATCCATTTTGCTTTCCAGTCCATAGATCCTCCTGGTTTTATAGTTTGGTCAGGGAATAAAAACGACGGAATTTATATCGGGGATGTCCGTCGGCGGTACTTGGAATGTCATTGCGTTCAAATGTGAGGGGGTCTACAAAAACCTCCGGCGCAAGGGCGTGGAAGGGCCCAAGCAGGTTTCGGTTACCGATGGTAAAGGTTACCCGAATCTCGTTATCGCCTGGGTGTGCCCACGGGGAAATATCGATAGTGCTCTCAAAACATAGCTCCCCTGCGAAGCTACCGTTAACGGTGACCTTAGCAGTGAGGTAATCACCCGGAAGCGACAACCGAACATGGGGGTCAGTTAGGCAGAAATTTTGGGTAAGGGTCAATTCGCCCCGGAAGAAGGGAAGCCC
>JAZNQI010000148.1:0-16534 GCA_045590095.1 Acetatifactor sp.
CCTTATGTAGGTCAGAGTACCTATACAAGCAATTTTAAGGATTTGTATACCAAGGCAGAGAAGGCGATTTACACACCCGGTGCAGCATTCTTAAATGTCATGTCACCCTGTCCCCGTGGTTGGGGCTACGAGCCTTCTGAGATGATGAATATGTGTAAGCTGGCTGTAGAAACTTGCTACTGGCCCTTGTTTGAGGTAATAGACGGTAAGTGGATTTTGAGCTATGCACCCAAGAAGAAGCTTCCCTTGGAAGACTTCCTTCGTCCGCAGAGACGCTTTAAACATTTATTTAAGCCGGGCAATGAGGAATTGTTGGTTGCTTTCCAGACGGAAGTAGACAGACGTTGGGAAGAATTACGTAATAAATGTGAATAGTACAGTAATGAAACAAATAATCCAAAAGATGCCGGGTGCAGTTTGCCGGGCATCTTTTTTTGTGGAAATTATGTCTGTATGAATGATAAAAAATACTGTTCAAAACAAGGCAAAGAATGTATACTAAAGATAATGTATCAATGGATTTGATTGGGAAAGGTTGAGGCGGATTATGGAGAGATTATATGGTATTGCAGATAAAATCAAAGAGGCAGTGAACAGTGTATTTGTAGGCAAAGAAGACGTAGTGGAAAAAGTGTTGATTTGTCTGCTTGCGGGGGGACATGTTTTATTGGAAGATGTGCCCGGTGTAGGTAAAACAACCCTTGCCAGAGCTTTGGCAAAAGCTATCGATTGCAGCATGGGAAGAGTTCAGTTTACGCCGGATACCTTGCCCGGAGATATCGTGGGAATGTCGGTGTACAATATGAAGAACGGTGAGTTTGAGTACCGTCCCGGAGTGGTTATGAATCAGATTTTATTAGCGGATGAAATTAACCGTACTTCACCCAAGACGCAGGCAAGCTTGTTAGAGGCTATGGCGGAAAATCAAGTGACTGTGGACGGAACAACCTATGAGTTACCTAAGCCTTTTATGGTAATCGCTACTCAGAACCCGGTAGAATTCATGGGAACCTATCCCTTGCCGGAAGCACAGATGGACCGATTTATGATGCGTATTTCCGTGGGATATCCCGGGAAAGAGCAGGAAGTATTGATGGCTACTAAATTTCTGGCAGGAGAGACTTACCAGAATCTTACGAAGGTATGTACAACATCTGAAGTTTTGGAATTGATTAAGGCCGTGGAAAAGGTAGAGGTAAAGGAAAGTGTCATTGGATATGCGGGGGATATGGTGGAACTGACCAGAAATGAAAAAAGTTTCTTGTACGGCATCAGCCCCAGAGGAATGCTTGCAATGATTCGTGCCGCACAGGCCTATGCATTTTTACAAAAGAGAGATTATGTGAAACCGGATGATGTGAAATATGTAGCTCCGGAAATAATGTTACACAGACTGGCTCTGACTTCAGAGGCAAAGATTATGAAGAGTGATGTCAAGGCACTGGTACGTAGCTTAATTGTGAAGGCAAAGGTACCCGTATAGGAGAGTGAATATATGAAGTGGAGAAGAGGAATTCTATTCCTTTTGTGGGTTCTGTCCTTAGTGGGGATTACCTTTTATGGAGGACCGGTCAGTTACGGGTTCTTTTGGGGGATTACATTGATACCGGTAATTTCGCTTTTGTATCTGCTTTTTGTGTATATGCAGTTTCGCATTTACCAGGAGATTGATAGTCGTACAATTGTATGTAAGCAACCCATGCCTTATTTCTTCGTTCTGCAGAACGAAACATATTTCGCTTTTGCGGGGTTGAGTGTGAGGCTTTTTTCGGATTATTCCTACGTGACGGATATGCCGGATGATGAAGAATATGAATTGTTGCCGGGAGATAAATATACCTACCATACATCCATGATTTGTAAGTACCGCGGAGAATATGAAGTGGGAGTAAAAGAAATCGTAATAACGGATTTTCTGCGTCTGTTTCGTTTCCGATACAAAAATCCCGGAACTATTAAGGCAGTGGTGTATCCCAGAATTATTTATAAAAACGAACCGGAAAGCATTAAGGATATTTTTAATCCCAGTATCAATGAAGTATTTGTCAATCAGACCATGCCGGATGTGGTTACCAGGGATTATATACCGGGTGACCCTTTGAAGAGAATAAATTGGAAGGCATCGGCCAGAGAGCAGAAACTGAAAACCCGTAATATGTTGGGGGAACGTAAACAAGAGCTTATGATTGTTTACGATACAAAAAGATACAGTGACAAAGAAAATGAATATTTACCCTTGGAGAACCAGATTCTGGAATTGGTATTGGCTCTGGGTGTTTTTTTTGCGGAAAAAAATATGAAGTATTCTGTGCTTTGCGGCCAGAACGGAAGCAGTTTATGTCAGGTACAGGGATTAGGACAGTTTGATGAATGGTATCGTCGTACGGCCAATATAGCTTTCGATGAAAGTGAAGATATAAAAAATATATTGGAGCAGGTTAGAAATAATCACAATTTTATGCAATTAAAAACAATCATAGTGGTGGTACATAAAGCGCAAGAGGCATTGATGACATTGCTGCAGTCTATGGTTGAGGATGGTTTTTATATCATACTGTATTTTGTGACAGATGAAAATGTAGATGAATATACGAAACAGGCAAATGAACGTTTCAGAATTTTAGGGATACCTGTTGAGGGCAATTTGGAGGAAATATTATGAAAAATAAGTTTTGGGTTGCCCTGTCCCCTATATTCTATCGCATATTTTATGTGCTGTTGTTGACAGGTGTTGTAGTTAAGGGGTTTGGCAGCTATTTGGGAATTCGAAATCTGAGCAGCTGGCATTGGATTTTGATAGTTACAATAATTTTGCTTCTTGCATGGGTGAATTACGGAACAATAAAAGGCAAAGTGATGGGCTTGCTACTGTTGGGGCTGTGCGGAACAGTCATGATACCTTTTATTGGTGCGGGGCAGATAGACGGTTTCTTCGAAAATTATTTTCGATGGATTGTTTTTAGAAAAGATTATACAGAAGATTGGATTTTGGGATATGAATTGGTGCAAGCTTTGTGGGTCGTGTTTGGATGCTACTTATTCCAGGTTGTTTCTCACAAAAGCAGGGCGGTGAAAGAAGTATCTGCAATTGCCGTACTGGGGATGTTGATTTTCTGTATGATAAAGGGAATTCAGGTAGAACATATGGGTGTAGCCCTGTCTATTTGCTATGTCCTGATTTGTGTGATAGAGAGAATACGTGTAGGCTGGAATAAGACAAAGTCCGCAGATAAACAGGGGTACATTATATGGTTAGTTCCGTTCCTGGCTTTATATGTGCTGATTTTGAGTTTTACACCATATAGTGAAGAACCTTATGATTGGGCATTTGCTAAGAAAATTTACAATAATCTGCATGAAAAGTTTGTTGTTTGGTTTGAGAATAATACCAGAGAAGGGAAAGAAGATTTTGGATCCTTTTTATCCGGTTTCTCAGAGGATGGGAAAATTGTGGATAAGGTGTCAAAAGAAAGGCGCGAAATCATGCATGTTTCCGGCAACAGAAGTCTGATGACTAATATGTATCTGCCCGGAAAGTATTATGATTCTTTTGAGGACAGAGAATGGAAGCAGACGGTAGCGGGTGATACCGGCGAGTATCCCATGGATGCTTTGGAAATATTGTATGCTTTGGAGCGCTACGACCCGGATTGGTCCTTCAATTATATCAGAAATACCAAAGTGACAATTACATATGCTTATTTGGATACAGGATATATTTTCGCACCTTTGAAGACTTCTTATTTGACCAATGCGGAGTTTTATATTGACGGAAGAGATTTCAGATTCGGAGAACAAAAAGGGTACGGCACGGCGTATGATATTGCTTTTTATCAGATGAATCTGGATACTGATAATTTTAAGAAACTGTTGGAGACAAAGCAGGAAGAGAATGAGGAACTTTGGACAGAGGTTGCGACACGTTATGCGCCGGAAGGCAAGAAGAGCCTTACGATACAGGACTTGGCGGACTATCGTCAGCGTATGAACCGGTCCTACAGCAAGGAGATTGTGTTGTCTGACAGGGCAAAAGAATACCTTGCAGAGATAACGAAAGATTGTGAAACACCTTATGAAAGACTTAAGGCCATAGAGACAGTACTATCCGGTTATACTTATACAACAAATCCCGGAAAAATACCGGATGAAGTTCTTACACCGGAAGCATTTTTAGATTACTTTTTGCTAGAAAGTAAGCAGGGATTTTGTACGCACTTTGCTACGGCATTTACATTACTTGCACAGGCAGAAGGATTCCCGGCCAGATACGTGGAAGGATTCTGTGTACCTTCGAATTTTGTTTCGGGAGAGACCACGGTTTATTCCGATATGGCCCATGCCTGGCCGGAGGTTTATCTGGAAGGCATAGGCTGGATTCCTTTCGAACCTACTCCGGGCTACAGCGCCTTGCGATATGCGGGATGGCTGGAAAAAGTACCGGTAACAGAACCCTCGGCGACGCCGAAACCCAGCGAAAAGGAAGAAAATGAACTGCCGGAGCCGGAAGAGATACCCCAAGAAAAGGACGGTAAAAATGCATTTAGAATACTGCTTGTATTGAAAGTCCTGTGCATCATTTTGCCTGTTATTTTGTTGGCAGCGTGGTTGGAAAGATTACGCCAAAAAAGAATATACGCCAAGATGAGTACAGAGCAGAAGTTTGAAGTGGAAGTGAGGAAAAACTTATGGTTGTTTGCCAGACTGGATTGCAAGCGCAGGGAGACGGAAACCTTAAGTGAATTGCAGGTACGCATCAAAGAAACTTTACCGGAGCTTGCAAAAAGAAGAGGTACGTGGTATTTTATCGAAAGGTATGAAGAATATTTGTACCGCAAAGCACAGGTTTCTGCAGAAGTATTGGAGGAATGTGTTGGGGAAAGAAAAGAAATACTTGCCTGGATAAAAGAAACACGTAAGGGATATTATTATTTGATTCGGGTATGGTTGTATTTTTCCATGTAAAGACAGGATAGGGTCGGAGGATTTATGCTACATATAAAGCGATTAGGTTTTATTCTTTTGTGCATTTGTAGTTTGTGCAAAGGAATGACTGTACATGCCGAAGAGGCTGAATATGAAAATTCCATAATTGAGGCGGAAGGATTTCGGAACAATCAGAGTATTTCGGATGGTAACAGAGCCACCTATTCTTCCTGCACAGAAAAGGGCATCGTGACAGTGGCGAGAGAGGATGGAATTGCAGGGATTTATGTGGAATTCGACAGGATACCTACGGAATGGACTTTGACAAATCCTGCAGCGGGTGTCAGTGTGAAATGCGGAACGTATTCTTTTTTACATGAGTATGCAGATGTGAAGTCGTTGTTGGGGGAATGTCCGAAAAGTCTTACTTTGACTTTTGAAGCCGGAACGGTGATTGCGGATATTTATGTATTAGGAGAAGGTGAACTTCCGATTATGGTACAAACATGGGCACCACCCTGTGAGCAGGCCGATTTGTTATTATTGACCTCTCATTCAGATGATGAGCAGTTGTTCTTTTCGGGTGTATTACCTTATTATGCCGGAGAGCGAAAGCTGGATGTACAGGTGGCGTATGTAGTTCAACACTTTGAAGCGAACGGTGTACAGAATCATCAAAGACCCCATGAGCTTTTAGACGGTCTGTGGACGGTAGGTGTAAAATATTATCCTATTATGTCAGATTTTCCGGATTTATACGCGGAATCCAAGAATCGTGAAACTGCATTTTTGCAGGCAACCAAAGTATATGAGTCGGCAGGGATTGCATATACTGACTTTTTGAGTTATATTATAGAATGTTTGAGAAGATGTAAGCCGTTGGTGGTGGTATCCCACGATTTGGACGGTGAGTACGGACACGGAACTCATGTGGTGTGTGCGCAGGCCATAACCGAGGCGATTTCTTTGGCGGCGGACGAGACGCAGGAATTGGACAGTTATCATCGATACGGAACTTGGGAAACGGAGAAGTTGTACTTGCATCTTTATGAGGAAAACCCGATTGTAATGAATTGGGACATTCCGCTGGAGACATTTGGCGGCAAGACTGCTTTTGAGGTGTCTCAGGAGGGCTTTGGCTGTCATTTAAGCCAGCACTGGACCTGGTTTTACAAATGGATGTACGGAACGGCAGAACGGCCTGTTAAGAAGGCAACAGACATCAGAAGTTACAGTCCCTGCAATTATGGTTTATACTATACAGCAGTGGGGAATGATGTTGTGGGCGGTGACTTCTTTGAAAATATTGTAACCTATGAAGAACGCAGACTGATTGCAGAAAAAGAGGCAGAGGAACAGCGTTTGGCCCGGTTGGAAGAAGAACGTCTGGCAAAGGAAGCAGCAGAAAAGGCGGCGGAGGAAGCTCGTTTGAAGGCTGAAGAAGAGGAACGCATAAAGCAGGAAGAAGCACAAAAAGCTGCACAACTGGCTGCAGAAAAAGCTTTGGCTCAAAAACAGGAGCAGGAACTTGCGCAGAAGCAGGAGCGGCAGAAAAAAGTAATGATATTTGGTACAACGGGTGCGGTAGTGCTTGTTGTTTTGATAATATTGTTTTTACGTAAAAAGAAAAAAGGGGCAGGAAATGAGTAAAGATGCAATTTCCATTATCATTCCGGCATATGAGCCGGATGAGGCATTAATTGCAACGGTACAAGGACTGGTAGAGGTAGGCTTTCCTGATATTTTGGTGATAAACGACGGTAGCAGGGAAACTTGCAATGAAATCTTTGACGGGATTCGTAAAATACCGGAATGTACCTTGTTATGCCATGAAGTGAATAAGGGAAAAGGTGCTGCATTAAAAACAGCTTTTACTTATGTGTTGGAAAACCGTCCGGATACGAAATGTGTAGTGACGGCAGATGCGGACGGGCAACATTTGGTAAAAGATATAGAGGCGATCTGTGAAACTGCGTTGGAAAAGGATGCAGTGGTATTGGGAACCCGTAATTTTGCACAGGCGGATGTACCGGCCAGAAGCTTGATGGGAAACCGTATTACTTGCGGTGTGTTCAGACTTTTCTTCGGTATGAAGTTGAAAGATACCCAAACCGGGCTGCGTGCCATACCTACCGCATATTTGCCGGAGATTATCCGGGCAGAGGGTGACCGGTATGAGTATGAGACCAATATGTTGTTTTTAATCAACCGAAAGAAAATTCCTTATGAGCAGGTGGATATTACCACTGTTTATCTGGAAGAAAACAAATCCTCCCACTTTAGGGTGGTGCGTGACAGTTTGCGTATTTATGGGCTGATTTTTAAGTATTTGTTCAGCTCAGTGGCAGCTGCGATTGTAGACGAAACAGCTTTTTATTTATTCAAAAAGTTTGCCTTTTTAAGCTTTTTGCCCATTCCGTTAACTTTTACGGCAGCTATTTTAGCAAGAGTGATTTCGTCCTTGTTTAATTTTTGGATGAATGCTACTCAAGTATTTAAAGACAAGGTAAATAAGCGAACCTTGGCACGTTACTATGCACTGGCGGTAGTGCAGATTGCCCTTTCTGCCGCATTGGTTTTTGGCGTAGAAAAATTATTACATATAGAATCGCCTGCTTTGTCGACTTTGGCAAAGACAATAATTGACACATTGTTGTTCTTTATCAGTTTCCGAATCCAGCATAAGTGGGTGTTTAACAGTGAAAAACAGGAGAAAGAGGAGTCTTAAATGAAGAAAAAGATAACATTTAAGAGAGTATATCTGATATATCTTGCGATTGTGGTTGTTACGCTTGTAGCAGCCATAATCTATGTGAATGTTTTATTACATAAGTATGAGGACTTACGTCCGGAAGTCAGGGTAGAAGAGGCTGTGGCAGAGTTGAAAGCATCAGCAGCAGACGGTACCTTTTGGAGCAAATACTCCCTGCCTGCAGTAGAGAAGGGTAAGTTTGAAGCAAACAGAGATATTCAGGGTGAATACCTTGATTTGTATCAGAGTGATAATTTGAAATATGCTGCAAAGAGCGGAATGCATGCAGAGGATGAGTTGATTTATATACTGAAAAACGGTGATGAGGAGCTGGCGGAGATTACATTGAAGGCTACCGGTCCGGCAAAGACCAAGCTGGTGGTATTCAGTTTCAGAGAATGGGAGGTTTTGTCGGTAAAACCTTTGTTTGAAACTCAGGATTACTATATTTCTTTGCCCCGGGATTTTCAGGTTTTGATAAACGGAGTGGCGTTAACAGAGGAAGACGGCGAGCAGAAGAATGTGAACGAAATCAATTATTCTTTGAAAAATCTTTACAGAAATCCGGACATTCATATTACGGACAGAAACGGTCGTGATGTGAATTTCAAGGAAAAGGACGGTCAGGTTGTTGCGGAGTTTTATGTGTACTCTCTGACGTTACCGGAAGCATTGCAGGTAGAGGTAAACGGTACCTTGTGTAATGGTGATTATGTTGGTAATCAGCGAGTTAGTTATGATATTTACGAAGTGGAAAAGCCTGAAGTTGTGATAAAGGATTATTTCGGCAACAGTCTGGTATATGATGGCGGGGATAGTGTACCCCTTACTTTGGCGACGATTACGGCTGATAGTCGTTATGTGATTAAGGTATCCGGCAAGGAAGTGCCTATGGATGTGATTACCGTTACTGAGAACAAGGACTTTGCACCTTTGGCGGATTATGTTTCCGACTTGCCACAGGTTTATACCTATGATATTGCTGTTTTGGAAGAGAATGCACTGATTGAAGCTTGGGATGAAAACGGAAAAACCGTGACCCTGGCAGAGGGGGTATCAGAATATGATTTGCTCGCAACTATGGCAGGTGAAGAAACTGTGCCGGAAGAAATCAGTGAAGAAATTGATTTACTTCAGGTGGCCCATGATTGGAGTCTCTTTATGTCAAATGACTTGGCTTTTTCAGCAATCAGTAAGTATATGATAAAGGATTCTTATCAGTATGAGGTGGCCAGAAAATACGCAACCGGTGCGGATATTACTTATACCAGTGCACATGGTCTTGGAAATCCGCCATTTACGGATGATGCAGTAACGAATTTTCAGTGGATAACTGAAAACTGCTTTTCGGTGGATATCAGCTTTGTGAAACATATGATTTTAACGGTGGGTACCAGAGTAGATGACCCTATGAATGACAGATTCTATTTTGCCAAATATGATACTACTGATGACGGTAAGGAGAATCCTACCTGGAAAATGGTTAGCATGAAGGAGATTGTGAATAATGATAAGTAAGAAAAGCGCTATCTCTGTAGGAAAAAAATTAGGAAAATGGTCGTTGCGATTATTGTTAATGGCAGTCACATTAGTAATTGCATTTGCAATCTTTTTGCTGGCGACTTTGAAAATGTTGTGTTCTGATACCTTCCCCAATGTACAGAACACCTTTGTAACGACGATTTTGGAAACCGGACAGTTGAAATTCTTAGCATCCTGGTTCTTGTCGCCGGAAGAGATTCAGGCGATTGTAGACCAAAACTCCATGGAAGCATTTAATATGCAGGTGGATACTAATCTGATTCAGCCCGGCAGCTTCGGCAGTGTGGATGTGGAGTCAGGGCAGGTGCAGGAGGAAATGGAGGATATTGAGATTGTAGAAGTGGCAGGCGGTACCTTTACCGGCACCATGATGATTGTAAAGGATCCTTCCAGAGTGAGCCTGGCTACCATATATCCATGGAAGGAGTATGGTGTCACTTTGGATACCCTGGTAAAAAATAACAATGCGGTAGGCGGTATTAACGGCGGCCTTTATAATTCTACCAACAATTCGGGCGGTAGTCCCTATGGCGTAGTCGTTTCCAACGGAGAGATACAATATAATAAACCGCGTGAATTTGCAGGCTTGGTATTGGTAGGTTTTACAGAGGATAATATTTTGCAGATAATCGATATTTCCAAGATGAGTTCCCAGGATGTGGAAGATATGGTTGCAGAGATGAAAATCCGCGATGCCGTTACCTTCCAGGAAGAAGCCAGTGATGCAAACAATCACTTTGTTCAGCTCATTATCAATGGTGAGTCGCGTGAGATGAACGGTATGGGCAGTGGTTTGAATCCACGTACCGCTATCGGCCAGAGGGCAGATGGCTCGGTGCTTATGTTTGTAACAGACGGTAGAGGTAAGTCAGGACATCTGGGTGCATCCTGTGCAGACTTAATTGCTGTTATGGAAGAGTTTGATGCAGTAAATGCAGCAAATTTGGATGGCGGCAGCTCCTCATGTATGTATTATGAAGGAGAGTATCTGATGTCCAGTGTAACATTTTACTATACCAATTCCTCATGGAGATTACCTGCAGGCTTTATTGTAAAATAAATTTAAAAAATTTTTGAAACCTTTTTTAAACTTGTTGTGTTTTATGTATGAAAGCGTAAAACGCAGCAAGTTTTTTTATGATAAAAAGAAAGGAAAAAAGAAAGATGAAGAAGAGCAGAATGGTAAGAGGATTCGTATTGGCAAGTGTACTTAGTTTAGCCATAGTAGGATGCGGAAACAAAGCAGAGGAGTCTGAGGAGAGCACAAAGGCGCCGGAAACAGTGGAGACTGTAGAGGTACAGGATGCAGGCAGTGGAGAAACAGCAGATGAAAGTACCCCTGCGCAGGCACAGACCGTACAAGAAACACCGGAAGTACAGGAGGAGCCGGCAGAACCCGAAGTACCGGCAGAACCGGTGGAACTGGCAGCAGGCTTTGATGAAGAGTTTGTGCTGGCTATGAATGAAGAACTGTTTATCGGACGTGAAGACATCAGTATCAGCTTAAATTGGATTAATTGTGATGAATATGGTACCTGGTTCGGTTATGTTTTGAAAATCGATGGCAAGGAAATCTATGGTTCAGGTCTTGTCGGTACCCAAGTAGAAAATCAGGTAAATCAGGAAGAGTTTACGGAAAACAGAGTTGTTTGTGTTGGCGCAGAAGAAGACAAAAATGTAACACTTAAGATTACTGCAGGCACAGAAATTGCTGAACCCTTGGTATTAAGCGGTAATGCGGCAGATGAATATGTGACAACAAAGCAAGAATATGTAGTAGGCGAAAGAATTATTTTGTTTTTGGATGAAGGCATTAAAGTATACGGAGATACCGTGGAGTTACTTGAAAAATTGATTGCTATCGCAGAAAAAGAGTCTGGTCTTTCCTTGGAAAATGATACTCCTTTTTCAAATGTGAAAGGTAATGATACGGACTGGATATTCGGACAGGATGCATTTGTAGGAGTGGATCCAAACGGTGAGAAATTCCATGTATATGTAGTAGAATATGATGTGTGCGTTCCTTGTGCAGTAGGTTATGGTGTTGTGCTTAATCCTATAGATTTGGAGATTGCAGACGGAGAAGGTTACACAATGATTCATGAGACCCTGCATTGTTTGCAGATGAAAAACGGTGTACAGATGAGCAGTGTCATGGATGAAGGTTTTGCAACATATCTTGGTGGACGTATTTGTGATAAGGACGAAGAAATGAACTTTAACTTTGATGCAACCATGAACTACTCTTACTATGAGACCAAGATTACGAAGGAAAATGCTGAAGAGATTTTCTGTGCCGAAAAGGAAGATAACTGGGAAAACTATTTGTATGGTTTCAGATTTGTTACTTATCTTTACGAAACCTACGGAGAGGAGATTTTCATCAATATTTTGGAGGATGCATCTCCCGATGAGTCATTGTCAGTTGTTTACTTAACTGCAGCCGAGGCAGTACCTTTTGTGAAGATGAATACTTCAGATACCGTATTTGAGGATTTTGCAGTGTGGTTGGAGCAGAATGGTGCAAGATTTAATGCCTATTAATTGTATCAAGTCTTGAAATATTATATTCATACCCGGAAGCCATGTGGAGGAGGTCGCGAAAGCGGCCTTTTTCCTTTGCGTATTATGTATGTAGTGGAAAAAAGTAAGGAATTATGTTATAATATATATTTAAGAAAAGGGAAGGATGGTGCATTATGTTTACGGTATTGATTATGTTGCAATTTGTGGCGCTATTTTTGTTAATCTGTGCGCTGGTGTATATTTTCCGCGGTAGTTCCACCTATATACAAAAGTTAATGCTGTCCTTCACATTGGCAGAAATCGTACATAATGCCGGGTACTTGCTGGAATTGTTTGCACGCAGCAAGGAAGAGGCCATGGTGGCGGTCAAGATGGAATATCTGGGAAGCAGTCTGGTGGCCATTCTTTTTATGATGTTTATCACGGTTTACTGCGGTGCCAAGGTCTATATATGGTTTGAACGGGCACTGCTTTTGTGCGGTTGCGCGGTCATTACCATGGTGTGGTCCGGTGCATATCATGATATGTATTATACGAATGTGGAATTTATCAATTCCGGTGTGTATCCCCATATTAAGATTTCTTATGGACCGGGCTTTTATTTTTATTTTTTGACATGTACTGTTATTCCGTGGGCAGTAGCTGTGTGGATCTTGGTTCGTTCCATGATTCGGGAAAAAAGTAGCAAGCGTATACGTAAACTGAAGATTATTATGGGTGGTTCCTGCTTCTCATTGGGGGTACTGATACTGTATTTGTTCGGCGTATTCTGGGAAGGATATGACCCGACACCCGTCGCAATGGCGTTGATGATTTCCGTATTGGTAATGTGCGTGTGGAACCGTAAGGACTTCGATTTAAGCAGAACGGCTACAGATACGGTGTTGAATTCTCTGGGTGACGGAATGATTATTCTGGGAGAGAACAAGGAAGTGCTCTTGTTCAATGATGTTGCGCGACAAATTTTTCCCATGCTGGATTTTGCCCAGAAAATCGCAGATGTAGAACGTTTCCCGCAGCATATTTTGGAAGAAGGTCAGGAAGTGCGGTTTGAACTGGCAGACAGATACTATGAGGGACATTTGCGTGTTGTAAAAGATTATGAGCAGGTGACCCGTGGCTATACCATCCTGTTGATGGATGTAACGGAAACCGAGGGGCATATTCAGGAATTGAAGGAAATGCATGAGAAGGCGGAAGAAGCTAATCGTGCCAAATCTAATTTCCTGGCAAATATGTCTCATGAGATTCGTACCCCTATGAATGCAGTAGTGGGCATGAGTGAATTAATCATTGAGGAGTGTCGCGGACAGAAGATTTATGATTATGCTTGTGATATTAAGACGGCAGCATTGAATTTATTGTCCATTATTAATGATATTTTGGATTTTTCCAAGGTGGAAGCCGGTAAGATGGAGCTGGTGGAAGACGAATACTTTGTGCAGGAACTGGTGCAGGATACCGTGAATCTGGTTCGCATGGTGGCAGAGCAGAAAGATTTAGAGTTTAGGGTAGAATTGGCACAGGACATCCCTTGCAAATTGCATGGTGATGTGGGCAGAATCCGCCAGATACTAATCAATCTTTTAAACAACTCCATTAAGTTTACCAAAGAAGGTTTTGTGTGCCTGGCGGTCAGCGGGCAATATATTGGCGAGGAAACATACAAACTGCAATGTACGGTACAGGATACCGGTGTGGGTATCAAAAAGGAGGATATGGCCGTTATTTTTGAGTCCTTCCGTCAGCTGGACATGAACCGTAACCGTAAGAGCGAGGGTACCGGTTTGGGATTGGCTATTACCAAGCAACTGGTATCATTAATGGACGGTGACATTCAGGTAGAAAGTGAGTATGGAGAGGGAAGTATTTTCACCATACAGATTACCCAGCGCGTGGCAGATAAGCGAACCATTGCGGAGAATACGATAGTCAGACAGGCTGTGGAGGATAAACGGGAGCAACCTTTTATCAGCGAGGAATACAAAGTACTTGTGGTAGATGATAATGCCATTAATCGTAAGCTGGCCATTGCCATGTTGCGTGTTTACGGTTTCCAAATCAGTGAGGCAAGCAGTGGAAATGAGGCAATTGAAAAGGTCAAAGCACAAAAATACGATTTGATCCTCATGGACCATATGATGCCGGAAATGGATGGTATGGAAGCTACTAAGATTATACGCGAGGAATGCGGAGAAATCGCAGAAGGAACCATTATCGTGGCCCTTACCGCAAATGCTATCCAGGGAGCCAGAGAGATGTATCTGGAGAATGGTTTTGATGATTTCCTTTCCAAACCTTTTGACCGTACGCAGATGAATGAAATGCTGAAACACTGGATACCGGATATGGAGTAAAATCGGAATAATTATATTACGCGTATAATTTACAAGCTAAAGTAAATGTGCTATAGTGACGATATGAAGAGCAAAGGTGCTTGAAATATGAAGAGAACAGGTGCTTGAAAATAGCAGAAAGTGATAAAGCGGATTGTGGGTGCCGAAAAGCCACCCAATCCACGGAAAGGAAAAGATATGAACACAATTAGACTTGCATATGGCCTGAATAGTGAACGTTATTATGAATCATTCGTTATGTATGAACGTACCGAATGGTCTGGTTTCATGCGCTCATTTAAGATAAGGCATAGGCAAAGAATAACTGTGTGACGATAGACTGCCAAGCAGGAACAGTATACATGGATTTCCGAAACCGCTTATCTTTTATGAGATGAGCGGTTTTTTATGTGATAGGAAATTGCGCGAGTACGGTGGCGACAATTTTTTATGTGGAAAAGAAAGGAGGAAAAAGAAATGTGTACAATGCCTGTTATTGACATGACAAAGACGGGACAGAATATCGTGATATTACGCAAGCAAGCGGGCTTATCCGTGAGAGATTTGCAGGATGCGTTTGGGTTCGGTACACCCCAGGCCATATACAAATGGCAGCAGGGACTGGCCTTGCCCACCATCGACAATCTGGTAGCACTGGCAGCGCTTCTGGGTGTGACAATAGACAAGATTATTGTGACTGATTAAGGCCAAGGCCCCGTAGTCTAAAGGTTAGGACACGGCACTTTCAATGCCGAAGTATTGGGTTCGAGCCCCATCGGGGTCATAAGGGATGGTACAGAGATGAGGTCTGCGGACTTCATGTGCCATGCCAAAATCATAAGGGTAGGTATGTCCAGAGGCGAGGACAGCGGACTGTAAATCCGTTACAAAGAAACATCGTTGGTTCGAGTCCAACCCTGCCCATTAGGAGAAAGAGATGGATGCCGTAAGGCGATGTGACATCTGTATGATACAAAAGTGAGAAAACTTGGAAGTTATTGCTCGTCAAACTGAAAGTTTCTGCTTCCTTAATCTTGAGTTTTATGCCTATACCTACATAAACAGGTATAACTTACAATCTATCTGCTGTAATGTGTGATTAAAATACACTTTGGGCAGATAGCTCTACTCATATTTCTAAATCTATCTGTCAGCGTCAAATTTTATTCCTGTCATCTAACAGATATATTGTAAATATTTGATGTTTATATATGTTTTAGTCAACTACGAAGTTTCCATCCTTATAAATTAGGAGTTGTATATGCAGAGTTATAAGTTGTGGGTTGACTGAAGATGAAAGGAAAGAACATTTCTACGGTATCTATACAAAAAAACTTTTGTTACAGAACCACTTTTCCTGTAAATTCTGTCAAAATATAAGTTTTTTGGCGGTCAAAAGTATCTATACAGAAAAAAAGTATGTCCAGATACCATAAAATACAAAAAGTGGTATCTCAGAGAGAAATTTTTCTGTATAGATACTTTGGGTATTGAGAAAAGCTGATTTTTAAGTGTTTTGGAGAACTTATTCAGTTTTAAGTGGTTCTAAAGAAAAGATTTTTTCCTATAGACCGCATATAATAGAAGACCAGACTATTAGTTGCAAAGAAGTTCCATTATCCAACCTGTAGTAGCGTAGAACGTATGAAGGAGAAAAACGAATCATACTATACCAAAACCTGCCTCAATATGCTAAAATATACTCAAAACCACCCTACAAAGGAGAGCGCCCATGAATCCTAAGCTGGTAAGGCGATGGCTACGTATGACGTGCATTTGCCCATTCTTTGTGGTAAAATAGGGGAAGAGGACATGTGACCGGTGTAGGCAGCAGATTTGGGTGAAAGGGGGAGAACCGAGAGATGAAAGTATTGGTATTGCCGGATATTCATTTGAAACCATATATTTTTACGCGGGCGAAGGAGATTATGAAGAGCGGCGTCGCGGATACAGCGGTTTGTCTCATGGATATCCCGGATGATTGGGGCAAAGAGTATTTGTTGGAGGAGTATGTAAAGACGTTTGATGCGGCCATAGCTTTTGCAAAAGAATTTCCCCGGAGTTTGTGGTGTTACGGAAATCATGATTTGTGTTATTTGTGGAATGAGCAGGAGTCCGGTTATAGTTTTGTAGCAAAGCCTATTGTTCAGGAAAAACTGATGGAATTAAACAGAACTTTGCCACCGGAGAATCCTATTCAGTATGTGCAGCGAATCGATAATGTGCTGTTTTGTCACGGGGGGATTTCGAGGTATTTCGTTGAGAAATATGTGCCGATTTCCAAATGCGATGATGTTTCCTATGTGGTAGATACAATCAATATGCTTGGTCATAGGGAAATGTGGAGTGATGCTTCTCCAATCTGGTACAGACCGCAGTATTACAAGGGAAAGATGTACAAACCCCGGAAATGCTTGCAGGTGGTAGGGCATACGCCCGTAGAAGAAATCAAAAG
>JAZNQI010000149.1:0-45623 GCA_045590095.1 Acetatifactor sp.
CGGAAAACTCTCCTTCTTTTACGGTAAGCCTCATATGATAATCCTGCGCGAATTGCCGAATGCCCTTTAAGCGTTCTTCTGCCACGTATGAATTTCTCTTTCCTGCAATATAAAGAATTTTTTTGTAAGGAATGGTATCCAGTTCCATGGTACTCTTGGCCACCTCATACTGTGCCTTTGCCTGATCAATCCAAACACAGGAAGTGTTAGAATTCACAAGTGGTGCATCCACTAAAACCATTTTGAAAACTTGCTTTTCAATTAACTTAATTAGTATCTTTTTATTTTTAACTGCCCCAAATACCACAATTCCGTCTATACTTTGTGAACGGAAATAATTGATTACCTCTTCTAAACTTTTCCCTTCCAGCATGGAAAAGAATACAGTAACCACATCCAGTCCCAGTTCCTTGGCGCATTGCAGCGAACCTACCAGACACTGCAGTGCAATTTCGTCCTTGGCCTGAGTCTCCATATTTAAATGTATTACGATTGCAATACGACCGCATTTCTTAGAAGAAAGTGCCGCAGCTACTGCATTGGGAACATACCCCAATTCCTCAATGGCAGCACTCACCTTTTTTCTGGTCACATCGCTGATATTCGGATAATTATTTAAAACTTTTGAAACAGTCGATATTGCAACACCGGCGTGCTTCGCAACCTCTTTAATGGATGCCATCTCATTCTCCAATCAAAATCAAATCATAAATATAGTACTTTTATACTATAACACAGTTGTTAACTATTTGCAAATTATTATATTTCTCCTCTTATCCTTTCAAAAGCCCCCAATACATTGAGCGCTCCGTACCCCCATTCTCTGTTGGGATATTCCAGCCCCGGCATTCGTTTGGCCCCTTTGATAAAATAGTTTTTCACCTCTTCGGTTTCTGCCAACGGACTATTTCCCTCCACAACTGCCCACTGCATAAATTGTGCCGCAGCACCGGCCGTCATCGCTGCAGAAATACTGCTACCGGTGCGATTTCCGTACAAAGTCGGAACATTCACCCCAGGCGCCGCAACATCCGGCCGAATCCTGCCTGTTCTGGAAAACCCCCGCCCTGATTCCAAGTAGAAACTATCATTTACATGATTATAATTTGTTACTGTGATTACCTCCTCTGCCATTCCCGGCTCTGTAATAGTGGTGTCCGGCGCTGCTTCCAAAAAGTATGTGTTACTTCTCAGAAATTGCGTAATAGGAAGCCACATATGAAATGTCCCGTTATGGACTGTTCCCACAGTGGTTACCCGAAAGGTCCAAATCCCGGGAGTAGGTTCCGAAAGACGAAACAGAATAAACTGTTCACCTGATCCCGGTTCCACCAAAACGCTTTGCACTGTCAGCACCGACTTTTCAAACACAAATTCATAAGTATTTCTTTGCTCCACGCCTAACCGGATAGGCGGCACTGTTTCTCCCCCCGGTGTCCGGACACTGATGTTAAACACATCTGCTGCATTGCCCCAAAACTCCAGCATAAAACCGATTTCTCCTTCTCCCACACGTACCTCCACATCCCGATATTCCACAGTATCGTCTCTTTTTGGAAAGGTCCATGTGTAATGATGCCCCGCACTTCCTTCATTTCCGCCGCATACCACCAACACCCTGCTACGAAGTCCGGCAACTCTGTTTAAATAACGGCCCAAAACAGAATTGCCCGCATGATCACCCATATTGGTACCAATCCCCAAACAGATAATCACCGGTCGCCTAAACTCCCTTGCAAATCGGTTGACATAACTCACTCCGAGCATAATATCAGACTCCTCATACGCCGACACATTCTCAGGAACAAAATAGTACTCTCGCAAATATGACTTGCACTCTTTCAACTTAACTACTACTATATCGGCCTCCGGTGCTGCCCCTATATAAGTACTGCCTCCGTTTACCACGCTTCCTGCCGCCACTCCTGCCATTACCGTACCATGACGCAGCGGGTCATTCGTACCTACGATTTCCTGCGGGTTTCCTGATGCAATTGCTCGGTTTATGTCCTCTCGCGTATACTCTGTCCCAAAATACAGCCCCTCCGGTGGCTCACCGTCCTGTATTGTCTGGTCCCAAATTGCCAAAATCCTGCTTTCTCCGTTTGCGTCCAAAAAAGCTGCATTGGTATATTCAATACCCGTATCAATAATTCCTACAATAGTACCCTTTCCCGTCAGATTCAAAGGGGGACCCTGTAATTGTCTGATTCCGCTGTCTGTCAAGGCCGTCGGGTCAAATATGGCTGTTCTTCCCGTTCCCGCGCCGTCCGTCTGCATGAGTCCGTATATTTTAGGGGTATATTGGTACTGAAATGTACTCCCCGGTAATTCCATGGTCAGGCCGCGGTTCTGATACGCCACATTAAACCTGTCATCCAGTTTAATATAACAGGCATCGTCCCCCTCTCCGATAATCCTTTCTACCGGAAAATCCACTACCCCATCTGCGTATTCGTTGGACAAAATCCTTTCTTTACAATCCATTCCCATGCCTCTCAGCCCCTCCGTCAAATACAAAGAAGGGCAAAACAAAAGTCACTACTATGTTATGCACATAGCAATGACTTTTACGCCTTACATTTATTCTTTGACTTCTTTCAAGTCTTCCTGCTTACCCGTTATCATATTACTGCGAATATCGATTACCGGTCCGCCGGTACCTTCAATATACTCTCTGGTAATAGTAACACGTCCGATATTATCATCCTTAGGGATTTCATACATGATATCCAGCATAAACTCTTCAATAATGGAACGAACTGCTCTTGCCCCCGTATCCTTTGCCATAGCCTTCTCTGCAATTGCTTCTAAAGCTTCATCATTGAATTCCAGTTTCACTTCATCCAATTCCAGCAATTTCTGATACTGCTTTAAGATAGCATTCTTAGGCTCTTTCAAAATCTTGACCATCATATCCTTAGAAAGGCCTTCCAAAGTATAAATCACCGGCAAACGACCCAAAAACTCAGGAATCATACCAAACTTACGCAAATCCTCTACAGTCACTTTCGCCAGAATATTTTTCTCCTTATCAAAAGCATCCTTCAACATGGAATTAAATCCGATAGAAGCAGTCTTGGTCAATCTTTCTTTGATAATATCTTCCAAATCCGGGAAAGCACCGCCGCATATAAACAAAATGTTCTTTGTATTTACAGTCGCCAGAGGCACCATGGCATTCTTGCTGTTTGCGCCCACAGGTACTTCAATTTCCGAACCTTCCAAAAGCTTCAACATTCCCTGCTGTACACTTTCTCCGCTCACATCTCTGGAATGGGCGTTTTTCTTTTTAGCAATCTTGTCAATTTCATCAATAAAGATGATACCTCTTTCTGCCTTTTCCACATCGTTATCAGCTGCAGCCAAAAGCTTGGACACCACGCTCTCAATATCATCGCCGATATATCCGGCCTCAGTGAGTGAAGTTGCATCTGCAATAGCAAGAGGCACGTCCAAAAGCCTTGCCAAGGTCTTTACCAAATAAGTCTTACCGCTTCCGGTAGGTCCTATCATAAGCATATTGGATTTTTCAATTTCTATCTCATCCATGGTTCCTGTAGCTACACGCTTATAGTGATTATACACCGCTACAGAAATAACCTTCTTCGCATGTTCCTGCCCTACCACGTACTCGTCCAAGCTGGCTTTGATCTTATGTGGCGCAGGAATATCCTTTATGTTCAATACCGGCTTTGTCTCTTCTGCTTTCTTCTTTTTCTTTAATTTCTGTTTATTGGGAATACCGCCTGTTCCCTGCAAATCGGACATATTCACAAAACGAATATTAGGGAAACCTCCCTTCATAATCTGGTCCATATCCTGCTTGAAACTCGGATCACTTAACATTCCCTGATAATCAAACTGCCCCACTGCCTCCATGGTCTTATGCATACAATCATCACAAACACAAATATTATTGGGCAATTTAAACATCTTGCCTGCTTTACTTTCCGGTCTTCTGCAAACAAAGCATACATCTTCATAATCATTATTATCGTCTTTTGACTCTTTACTGCTTGTAGACTCCTCTGTCTTTTCGGAATCTACCCCCTCGATTAATATATCGTTCTCCTCATCAAAAAAATCTGCCATTCTAACCTCCAACTTCAATAGTCCTTTATTCGTTATGGGGATTTATCCCCAATACAATTTGCAATTCAACCTCTTCGTACTTTCCGGCCGTTGCTCGCATAACCTTTACAGAAACTTCGGTGTCAGGTCCGTAATACTGCATAATTGCAAGCAACTCATCGTAGTTAGTTACTTTCTCGCCTTCGAATTTAACAATAATGTCCCCTTTTAACACACCTGCCTTTTCTGCCGGTGATCCTTCTTCCACTTCACGCACATAGATACCCTGAGGGAAATCATACATATACGCCTGTTCATCAGTAATAGTCATCAAAACAGTTCCCATGTAACCGACTTCATCCACTTTATAACGTGTTTCTTTATTCATCAATTCTCCGATAATCGGTTCTGCTGCTGCGATGGGAATGGCATAGCCCATACCCTCTACATAACTTCCTCCGATTTTACTGGAATTTATGCCGACAACTTCACCCTTGTTATTTAAAAGGGCTCCGCCGGAATTACCCGGATTAATTGCCGCATCCGTTTGAATAAACACACCTTCACTACCGTCCTGCATGGTAATTTCACGATTTAAGGCACTTACGCAACCGGTTGTTACAGACTGACCATAACCAAGAGCGTTACCGATAGCAATAACAGACTCGCCCAATTTTAAAGCCTCACTGTCTCCCATTTGCGCAATTACAATAGCCTGCTTGGTCTCCTCCGACAACTCCTCTAACGGAATGGCAATTACTGCCAAATCCATATCTGCATCAGTTCCCTTAATCTGCGCCTTCGCAATACTTCCGTCTATAAAATTGACCTCTAATTTATTCGCACCGCTTACCACATGATAATTGGTAGCAATCAAAAGTTCTGAACCATTTTCAGCAATAATGATACCGGAACCGCTATATTGATTCTCTTCTTTATAAGTCTGACCCCAATAATTAAACTCTTCAATCGTAGTATTTAAAATAGACACCATGGCCGGCATTACAGATTCTACAATAGCCGAATAATCTTCTACCGTTACCATTACCTGCCCCGTATTCGCCACTTTAATACTTTCACTGCCGGAAGTACTCACAATCTTCTCTGTAGGCTTGGTTGCCTTTTCGAGTTCTCGAACATCATCCTCCACGCTTGTGTAGATTTCTGCTGTCCTTCCTATTTCACTTCTAATCTGTGCAACCGCAAATACAGCAATTCCTGCAAATAATCCAAAACACAAACCGCCGCAACACGCCATCAAGATTAATTTGAAACATCCTATACCTTTGCTTTTTGAAGGCTTGGGTTCTTCTGCAGGCTTCTCCGTATAACCTTCCCATACATAACTTTCCAAATTGCTCACTTCTTGTGAAACAACAGCCTCTTTATTTTCTTCGTTATTCCAAATATCGCTCATTTTGTCCTCCTCCATTTGCCTTATGTCTTGAAAAAATCACATCTTACTTGCACAGTATATTCAATAATTGTGATAACTTTGTGACAAAAAAATAAAACACTTATGAATTCTTGCGAATGCCTCTTACAATAATCGGTAAAACGCGATTTACAAATTCAATGATTAACACTTCCAAGACACAAACTGATGCAATAACTAAAACACAAAACAGAGTATTATTCTGCATTGTTACGGTGAGCGCCGTTACCAGCTTAATACTAATACTTAACACTTTAAAATCCAAATGAGTAACCATGATGAGCATGGAATTAATTCCAAAATACCGGCATACCTTGTTTATGGGAAATGCAGGAAATTGCGACAAAAACCGCGATAAAAGTATTACGCCCATACTTCCCAGTATCCCTCCGGACAGAAAAAGAACTAATTGTCCCAAAAACATGTATCTCAAATCCACCATCGAACCTGCACCTGCTACAAATGCTACTGCCACAAATGCACATATACTCAAACCGGCATCTGCTACTGTTGGAATCCTGCATACCTGCAACACCATAGCAATGTAATAGCCCATTCCTACAAGGCAGGTACAGAAGAGCCCTCTCAACAACATAGACAGCACATCAAATAACAACTGCAACATCAAATCATCTGTGTGAGCAAAAAAATACACATGCGCCATGGCGGTAAGTCGAAAGCTTATGAACATCAAAGCTACAAAACAAAATATTGTCAAAATATGATTACATCTCTTGCGTATCCAGACAAAAGCCACTTCCGCCATAAATAAGGCCGGAAAAAACCATAGTACGGACACTCCTTGAAAGCAAAATGCTTGGAATAATTGGCGAAGAAGCTGATTCCATTCTCCTCCCCCTTTTATTAACATTCTGCACAATTCTATGACAAAATAAGTGACACTGAAAATAGCATACGGCACTAATAAACTTCTGATTTTTTGCTTAACAAAAGTCTGTGTGCGCTCTTGCTCTTTTCGTGTATGAAAAATCAATATACCGGAAATGACAAAGAAAAGGGGCATATGAAAAGATACAATATATTGCCTTATGGGTTCACTTACATAAGGGATATGTGCAATAATAACCAACAATATCCCAATACCTTTTGCAATATCTAAATAATCAATTCGTTCTCTCTTTGTCATATCTGAATCCTTATTTCTTGCCGCGCTCACTATCAGCTCTGCCATAGCCCTTGGTAGCATCAATTGATTTTACTTCACTGCGCCGTTGGGCATTTGCCCAATATTCCTTATTGGAAGTAAATTTCATCACCCATTTATGAGGCAACTTTTTATATCGTTTTCCTAAGAAGTAGCCCAAATACTTACAACCGCTTTGCAATATTACATAAGGGATTTTGCGCCGCATTCCCTTCTTGCGCAAATGCCGAATGGTTCCCTTCACACTGCGCATACCCTCTTTTTCTGAAGGAACTTCATCAAAAACTTCCGGGTGTTCTGCTTGAGATACCCCTAAATCAAAATTGCGCTTAAACTGCTGTTTACAGGTATAATTATGAGAATGAACCACTTCTGCTTCTGCAACATAGGCCACCTGATAGCCGGCCTTCATTACTTTTGCTGCATACAGCATATCCTCATTAAAGATTGTACATTTCTCAAAACCGCCTACCGTTTCGTAAACATCACGCTTATATGCACAACAAACATTGGAACAGAAGTAGGTTTTTATACCCAATTGGGGTATATCTGATATGGACTTTATCCGAGAAGCGGCAGGGTAATTAAACTCACGAATATACTTTTCAGCCTCACTGCAATCTTCTCGCGGCAACTGACGGGCATAAGCCGCCACTACCTTCTTCTCTTCTAAAGCTTCTACAAGCTTCTCAATCAAATACGCATCTTTCGGCATGGCATCCTGTGTCATCATTACGAAAACATCAGCATCCGACTTACTGACACCTATTCTGCGTGTCATACCATGATCAAACTCTTTTTTGGAAATATGGTAAGTCTCTATATTATGATATTTTTCCAGAAACCGGTTTTCATACACCAACTTATCATAATACTTCTCTTCCGTGTTCATGATAATAATTTTCTGTACAGGAAATGACTGCTTTTCCAGCATATCAATTAAATCCAAAAAGGACTTGTCCGGCATATAAGATGGTATGATAATATCAACTTTTATCATGTTTACTCTCCGAATGATTCATAGCTTAAAAAGGGAGCTGTCCGCTCCCTTTTATTGTAACATTACTCTGAAATTTTGTTGAGATACGGTGAGGTTTTTGTTGCTATCGTTGAGCTACATCCCTTCACTTCATTTGTAGGATTATAATCTTTTTTATTAAATAAGAATTCATGCAACCAAATTACATTCTTTTCCAAATTCATAGGAATGACACAACTTCCCTCTGCTCCTATATTTGCTGTGGTACGCAATGTTTCGTTGGGGAATCCGCCTTCTGCTACAATCTTGTAGTTTCCTATATTCTTTAACAGCTCCGTCATCTGTCCCACATCTGCAAGATCAAAGGTAGAATATACATTAGGAGCAACTGCCTTCACAGTATCCAACAAAGTACTGAGGCTTGCACTCTGTGCTTTTTCCGTCATTGCTTTAATGACTTCACGCTGTCTTTCTGCACGCTTAAAGTCATCGCCGAGAGTCTGACGAATACGGCAATATGCAGATGCCTGCAAACCGTTCAAAAGCTGTAAACCGGTTTCAGTAACATTTACAAGTTCGTAATCTTTAAGGCTGTCCACATCTCTGAGAATACTTCTTTGGTAGTTATTAATATGCTTTAACTCTTCCTTATCAACATCAATCCATACACCACCCAATGCATCAATACACTCCATAAGTGCAGGATATCCTACTGCTACGAAATCCTGAATATTTAAATCCAGATTCATATTCAACATAGCAATAGCCTGATTTGCACCACCATTTGAATAAGCAGCGTTACATTTTTTATACTTATCATTACCAATATTCAAATAGGTATCACGATAAACGGATACTAACTTGATTTCCCCGGTTTCTTTATGAATAGATGCGATGATAGTACTGTCACTACGACTTCTCTTGAATAGCTGATCCGGTTCCGTAGCATCCAAACCAAATAAAGCAATGTTCCAATAACCGTTTAAATGGGCATAATCGCTTTCACCTTGGTTCACATTGATACTACCCGGGTCTAAATCCTCGGGTTTAACTACATTTTCTTCTCCTGATTGGTTTCCGCTTCCATCAGGAATACCTGGGTTCTTACCGGGAATCTGACCATCATCATATCCGGGATGTACATTAGTACCTTCACCTTCACCCTTTCCGGTAAAGTCAAACACCCACCATACCAAAGCCAACATTGCAATAATAACTACAATCTCTATTACAAAAATAATGATTTTGATATTACTATTTTTCTTACCATTGGTATTCTTATTATGGGTTCTGTTAGTATTTCGTGTATTGGCACGATTTGCATTTGTAGCCATTTTGTTATCTCTCCTTGTTTAATGCTAATATGCATTCTTATTAATAAAACCTGTTAAAAATGTTAGTAATATTATTTTTATATCAAACCCTAAGGTCCAATTTTCAATATAATATAAATCAAACTCAATTCGTTTCTTGATCGAAGTATCTCCTCGATATCCGTTGATTTGCGCCCAACCGGTCAAACCGGGTCTTACCTGATGTTTAATCATGTAGCGCGGTATTTCTTCTTTGAACTTTTCCACAAATTGCGGTCGTTCCGGTCTTGGTCCCACAAGACTCATATCGCCTTTTAAAATATTAAACAACTGCGGCAGCTCATCCAAACTGGTACGACGAATAAATTTGCCAACCTTCGTCACTCTGGCATCATTCTTTACCGTCCAGCCTTTCTTCTCATCAGCCTCCGTTTGTTGAATCATACTACGAAACTTATACATGTAAAAAGGCTTTCCCTGCATTCCAACGCGTTCCTGCTTGAAAATAATCGGACCGCGACTGGTCAGCTTAACCAGCAAAGCAATAATAAGCAGAATCGGGGAAATTAATATAATACCAAATAAAGAGCCCACAATATCTACCACTCGTTTGATAACAGCATTCCCTGTATTGGACAACGGAACATATCGGATGTTAATAACCGGTAATCCCATCAAATCCTCTGTGTATGGTTTGCTCGGAATCAGGCTGTTGTAATCAGGAATAAATTTGGTATGTACACCCGATTTCTCGCAAATGTACACAATCTGCTCCAATTTATCATAATCCTTCAAAGACAACGCAATCGCAATCTCATCCAATTGATTATCCTGTAATATATTTGTCAGGGTATTGATTTCTCCCAACACCTTAACTCCCTTATACAGAGTTCCAACCGGTACAGAATCATCTAAAATGCCGGTCACGGAATATCCCCATTGAGGGTTCCACTGCAGCCTGTCCACATAACTTTCTGCGGCACGTGAGTACCCAACGACCAGCACATGTTTAAGATTATAACCCTTTTTACGTATGGAACGCAAGACTTTCCTTAATATTATACGCGAAAATGTCGTGATTACAATATTCAGAACATAAAATATTGCCATCATAGATCGGGAATAATGTATTTCTTGCACAAACAAATAAAGAACAACAATATAAATTCCTATACCGATTGTATTTGCTTGGATGATAGCCCCAATCTCTCGTCTGCGCTTACCCGTTCTCTTAGAACCGTATACATTGCAGTAATAATACAGTAATATATAAGCCGGCACCAAGAAAAACAGCACAACAAAATAATCCTTTACCGGTAACACGCCCACACCGGTGGTGCCGGGATCAAGGACATAAAACTTCAGAACATATGACAATACATAGGACAATACCGTTATGATTGCATCCAACAGGATATGCATTCTATTAAAAACCTTTTGGTTGTCTTTTATCATAAGCGCCACCTATACTTTTACATCTTCTCACATTTTACAATATTATTACAAAATTGACAACTTAATATTTTATAAAGATTCGGAACGTCCCGCAAATAAGCCACATTTGAACCTTCACATAATTCCACATGTGTTTTATACGAAATGGAACTTTCTTTTGTCGTCCCTCTTTCGTAAAGATTCTGCATGCCCCTTTCCAATATCCCTTTACGTATAGTTTGCCCATTTTTTTCATTGTAAAAAAGGCAGCCTTTACCAAAAAACCTAACAATAAAAATGGTAGATTTAGTAACCACTGTAAAAATGGCATATTTTTGGCTATCATATATGCATTATTTGCAGAAGATAACTTCGTTTTGAATTCGTTATATCGGGAACCGCTGGTTGCACTTCCCGCGTGAACAACCTTTGCCTTCGGTTCATAAACATTTCGGTAACCATGAATACGCGCCCGATACCCGATATCAATATCTTCCAAATAGGCAAAATGATTCTCATCAAAATACCCTATTTTATTAAATACCTCTTTACGATAAATAGCAGCGCCCCCGCAGGCCGCAAATATATTTGCACGTTTTTCATATCTTGATGCCGGCTTACCCTTTCCTCTTGCATAAGCCCAGCCAAACAGGCTATAACCATCTCCTGCATCATCTATGACATTTTCGTCTTGCATAGACAACATCATGGAACTGACTGAAAAAATTCGTTCTGATTCTTCTATAGTCTTCAAAAGCGCCTCTACAAATCCCGGCTTTACTACCGTATCATTGTTCAGCAAAATAACGTAGGGTGTCTTACTGTTTTGAATGCCTACATTAACCGCATGACAAAACCCGGTATTTTCTTCCAATGCAATTACTCTGGTCTCTGTATACTCTGCTTGTATTATTTCCAGACTTCCATCCTTTGAACCATTGTCCACAACCAGCACTTCAAACAAGACTCCCTCTTGTTTACACAAAGAGTCCATACAGTCTCGAATGTACTTTATTCCATTGTAATTCGGGATAACTACCGTTACCTTCATCTCCTGCATGGGTCCTCCTTTTTCTGCTATCAGATTTTTTTCACTGCTTCCGGATTCCAAATCAATTTATACCCGGCTTCCTTCAAAATCGAGCAGACTTTTTCATTTCTTTTTTCTATATTTATTTCCTTCATGCATTCACGAACAAGAGCTTTACACGCCGGATTAATACGCATACATCTTGTATCCAGCAGTTGGGCTTCCTGAACCAATGCTGCCCTGTTCATATAACCGCTGAATCCTCGTCTCAGACCTTCGTAAATCACTTCGCCTTGTTCATTCATCAATCCGCCGGCTATTTTCCCGTTCCTGCCTATAAGACTTCCGCCTACGGCACCGATTTCAGGACGTTGTTCAAAAATGTCGGTATCATATACTACCTTATAAAAACCCAGATGCTTTAAATGTTCTACCGTTACTTTCCAACCACGATTTGCCGCAAAAGCTTCCACTGCCCGCTTTCCCGCTTCATATGCATAAGCTTTGCTTGCAGGATTAGCAGCCGTTGAAGAAGTGTGACATCTCCAATGATAAAGCACCTTCGGAATATGATGAATCTGTTCCTTGCCATCTTTACAGTATTCTGCCACTCGAAGTACCAAATCAAAATCCTGGGCCCCGTTATATTCTCCCCGAAGCTTCAGACTCCGAAACAGCTCTGTCTTTACTGCAGTAAAATGACAAATGTAATTGTTGGTAAGCAACAACTCTTCATCAAAATCCTTTTTATAATGCGGCTCATAAAAACTCTTGGCGTCTCCGTCACATTTATCCTCATCTGAATAAATCATTTGAAGTTCCACGCCCTTCTCGGTTGCCTGCGCCACTGCGTTTGCCATTTCATACAGCGCATCCGGCGTAAGCAAATCGTCATGGTCCAATAATGCCACATAATCTCCCGTAGCATATTCCAAACCTACATTGGTATTTTCTGCTATGCCCACATTCTGTTCCAATTTATAATATTGAATACGTTCGTCTTTACGGGCATGAACCATTTTTCTGGCATTCGCACAGACCTCCGTTTTCTCACCCGCATCTAACAAAATCAGCTGGTAAAAAGGATACGTCTGACTTTGAACCGAATCCAACAGTTCCTTCAGGTACTTCTTCGGCGTGTGGTACATGGGTACTAAAATACTGAAAACTGCCGGGTCCTTCCAGCATTTTTCTCTCTGCTTTTGTAATATCTCCTCAGCCGGTTGCTCATAAACATAGGAGTCCGTATCTTTTTTTTGCAAACGTTCTGCCATGGCATAAAAAGTATTTTTAATGCCGTTCTTTTTCAGATAATATATGGTTTTGCGTAAATTGTCTTTATTCAGCTTACCCATACAGACTCCTTTCTTTACATTTAACAAGCCGCCCATTGGGAGCGGCCTGCTGTCTTTGTATATAATATCCGAATTAAATCAATGCCTTCAAATCTTCTGTTAACTTATCTAGCTTCACCTGTGCATCTTCCAGTCCTTCTCCTACTACACCCATGTAGAACTTAATCTTAGGCTCTGTTCCGGAAGGTCTTGCACAACACCAGCTGTTATCCGGAAGTTCAAAGTAAAGAACATTTGACTTGGGTAAACCTGTTGTTGTTTCTGCACCGGTCTCCATATCCACGATTCTGTCTTCCTGATAATCTCTGAACTTAAGCACTTTATTCTCACCAATAAACTTAGGCGGATTAGAACGAAGCTTATCCATAATCGCAGCAATCTGCTTAGAACCGTCAATACCCTTTAATGTAATAGTGTACTGACCCTCTTTGAAGTAACCGTACGCTTCGTACATTTCAAGCATCATATCCCAAAGGGTGATATTGTTTTTCTTGCAGTATGCAGCCACTTCACACAAGCACATAACTGCAACAATAGCGTCCTTATCTCTTGCATGAGTTCCGGCCAGACAGCCATAGCTTTCTTCCAAACCGAATACGTAATTATTTGAGTTTGCCTGCTCGAAGAACTTAATCTGTTCGCCGATAAACTTAAATCCGGTTAATACTTCAATCAACTTCACATCATACTTCTGTGTGATGGGGAATGTCATATTAGTGGTAACAATGGTGGTAACCATTGCAGGATTTACAGGCATGGTATTCGTCTTGGTCTTTTCTCTCAAAAGATACTCTGCAATGAGCATACCTGACATATTTCCGGTAAAGGCTACGTATTCACCTGTTTTTGCATCCTTTGCATATACGCCTAATCTGTCTGCATCCGGATCAGTTGCCAGAATAATATCCGCATCCTTTTCCTTTGCCAAATTAATTGCATATGTAAACGCCTTAGGGTCTTCCGGATTAGGGTACTCTAATGTAGTAAACTTAGGATCCGGATTTTCCTGCTCGGGAACTACATATACTTTCTTGAAACCAAGCTCCTTCAATACTCTTCTTACGGGCACATTACCGGTACCGCATAAAGGAGTGTAAACAATGGAAATATCCTCAGCCACTTCCTTAATAATTTCCGGATGAATAACCTGTTTCTTTAACTCTACCATATAGGCATCGTCAATTTCTGCACCGATTACCTGATAAAGACCAGCTTCCATCGCAGCTTCCTTAGACATAGTCTTAACCGTATGATAATCAGAAATCGCCTGTACTTCTGTAATAATTTCTTTATCTCTGGGAGCAGTAACCTGTGCGCCGTCTTCCCAGTATACTTTGTAACCATTGTATTCCGGCGGATTATGACTTGCAGTAACCACAATACCGGCTGTACATCCTAAAGTACGAAGTGCAAAGGAAAGTTCCGGGGTAGGTCTGAGGGCATCAAACACATACGCCTTGATACCGTTTGCAGCCAGACAAAGTGCTGCTTCATCTGCAAATTCGGGAGACATGAATCTGGAGTCGTAAGCAATCGCTACGCCTTTTGCCTCTGTTCCCTGTTTCAAAATATAGTTAGCAAGACCCTGTGTTGCTTTTCTTACTGTATAAATATTAATTCGGTTGGTACCTGCACCAATTACACCACGAAGTCCGCCGGTACCGAATTCCAGCTCTCTGTAAAAGCGGTCTTCAATCTCTGCATCGTCTCCGGCAATGCCTCTGAGTTCAGCCTTGGTAGCCTCATCAAAATAACTGTCCTCTAACCAAAATACATATTCTTCCATGTAACTCATGTTACAAATCCTCCTATCATCATGGATAATCCACATTATGTTTCACAGTATATCATATTTTTATTACTTTTTACAGTCCCAAAATACGTTCGCGCCTATTTCCTGTGCCAAATCAAATCTTTATTCATGACGCAGTGAAAAGTCACTCTTGTCCAATGTAAAATTAGGATTGTAATAGGGATCGCCCTTCTCCAATAACCCTTTCCACTTCGTTCTGAACTGCTCTGACTCTCGGTTGTAACGTTCCGCTTTTTCTCCCGTATCATCCAAGCCTCTGGATATGGACTCATGATGGTACAACTGCGCAAAAGGTGTCCATATATTCAAGAGCCCGCTTTCCCGCAATTTCAGGCAGAAATCCACATCATTCAAGGAAATGGCAAAACTTTCTTCCAGACCGCCCACTTTCTCAAACAACTCTTTTTTCACCATCAGACAGGCTCCGGTCACAGCAGACATGTTTTGTGCGTAACAGAGTCTGCCCATATAACCCAGGTTCTGGATGGGCATCTTATAGTGTCCGTGACCTGCGGTTCTGTGCGCCCCAAGAGCTAAAATCACACCGGCATGTTGGATGGTTCTGTCCGCATATAAAAGCTTGGCTCCTACAGCACCCACATCCTCACGTTGTGCATACATGAGCATCTCTTCCATCCAATTGGAGGTAATGACTTCCGTATCATTGTTCAATAACAGAATGTAGTCGCCTGTAGCATGCTTTACCCCCAGATTATTTACTGCTGAGTAATTAAATGCTCCTTCAAAGGTAACCACTTTAATGTTTTTGTGTTCCTCTTGATATTTCTTGTATAAGTCCTTTATTTCTTGGGTGGTACTGTTATTCTCCACGATGATAATTTCATAATTATCATAGGTAGACTTCTCAATAATAGAATCCACGCAACGTTTCAAATCCTCTGCATGGTCCTTATTAGCAATTACAATAGAGATTTTCGGTGTTCCAAGCAAACGGTAACGAATTCTGAAAATCGTTGGGCATGCCTTTGTGCTGGTAATCTGGAATCCCGTAAATCCATGCTTTTTTAAATGCTCTGCAATGGCTCCCTTTGCCGCCGTAACTGCATACGGTTTGGCTTCCACACTGGATGCCACACTGCCCGCATGACTTCTCCAATAATACAAAAGCTTCGGAATATGAACCACCTTCTTGGCATTATCCGTCAATCGCAAAATCATATCATGATCCTGACTTCCGTCAAACTGTGTACGGAACAATTCCGTACCTTCCAAAAGTTCTCTGGAAAATACACTGAAATGACAAATATAATTATTCGCTCTTAAATTATCCGGTGCGTAATCCGGCTTAAAATGCATGGTTATGATTTTGTTAATATTTCCTTTTTTGAAAGTTCCTTCATCACAATACAAATAATCGGCATCCTGCTCATTGATTGCTTTCACATACTCAAAAAGTACCGTGGGATGCAAAATATCATCATGATCGAAAAGACCTATGAACTCACCCGTAGCCATCTTGTAGCACTGATTGGTATTTCCGGCGATGCCTTCATTTTTCGCTAACTTCTGATAAACAATTCTTCCTTCGGAACGTTCTCTGTATTCTGCGCAAATATCTCCCACATAAGAATGTGCTTCATCCGAACCGTCTGCCAAACAAAGTTCCCAATTAGTGTACGTCTGGTTTATAACAGAATCAAGCATCTCCGTCAGGAAATTCTTAGGTGTATTCCACAATGGTACTAAAATACTGATTTTTACCATCCGTTCAAATTTGGTATTCCTTTGTTCCTCCACCTGTTCGGGTGTAGGGAAGCTTTCCGTACCAAAGGTTTTAAGCACCTTTTTTTCTCTTCTTTTGGATGCCACCTTTTTCACAACGCCCTTTATGCTTCCGCAGCTGACCAAACGTTGCTTCTGTCTGCGTGTAAAATGAATCACACCTCTGGCAGGCTTACTCAGCTTCCAAAATGCATTATTCTTGATATTATCCAATTTAAGTTGTAAATCTTCCTTTTCCATTTCCAAAAGAGACAATTTGTCTGCCAGTTCCGCACACTTTTCTCTTTCATTTTCATACAATTCCTGATAATTCATACTCATCCTCGTACGCAATACATGTTTTCTAGCGATACAGTCCCTTCAGAGAATACTTGAACTTCTTTGCCGCAGTTACAAGTTCTGTCGCAGTACTTTCGCTAATCCGAACAACCTCCATTTTGGCAGTAAGCACATTCTTATCAGCCGCCTTCAGTCGCTCTATGTTGATATTTATATTGGGGTCATCTGTTGCAAACACTACATTCATTCCGGCCTGTGTTTTAATCTTCTGACCATTTACGATAACAGCCTTTCGTTGCTTTAAGGGAATCTGTTCTCCATTCCATTGCAATTCTCTGATCATACAAATGCAGGAACACATTGCCGGATCTATACGAAGCATTTTCACATCTTTATCTACAGAAATTTCTACCTCAACCGTCTGCGAATCTTTATACGCATCCGGCAGGAAATAGGAATTCTCCTCCGAATAGCCCTGTCCGTAATCTTTGTAAATCTGCACTCTGGAAACGTTTATCTTGTCCACACTGCGACACACCACTTCTTCCGGCTGAATTACATCCTTTCCGAAAGAAGCATACATCTGCGCCATAGACATAACCGCTCCGTTTACTTCCTTTTGGAATCCTGCCTCCTGCTTTTCAATCTCATCTGCATCTTCCGGAGTAATTTGCAACTCCTGCATAAGCTTGGTTTGATTTAAGACTTTTCTCTTTTCATCCTCCAGCAGATAACTGTGAATTGCCCGATATGCCAAATGTTTTGCCGGAATATCCTTTTCAAAAGTCCACTCATAATCAATCAGTGTCCACTTATCGCCATCCGTCAAAATATTTGCAAAAATCAAATCAAAATCTGTTACTCCACAACCTTCTCCATAACCGATTCTGCTGACATACTCTCTGTATTTGTCGTAAAAGGCTTCCAAATCCCCCTGCTCCAAATAAGCATCCATGATTTCTGCCAGAGTAATACCTTTTACATATTCAAACTCTGCAAACAATTCCTGTTCATTTTCTTCCAAAATGCAGTGATTCAATGCAAGATTGCTTCCATTATATCTTTCCTGCAACATTCTGTATGCCTTTTCCATATTACGCACATGCTCTTTGGCACTGTCTGCAGTAGGATATTTTCTCACAGACCAATTTCCCGCATCCTTACGGATCTCGGTACGAATCTGGTACTTGGGCGCTCTGTCATTGGAATACTTAACATATTTCACCGGAAAATCCTTGCCCAATACTACCAAAAAAGAATTGGAAAATACCGAGAACAAATCATCGTTCACAATTCCGTCAAACGCTTCCTTTTCATCAAACAAAAGCATTCTGTCCCTGTCAAAGTTGCGCATATTATTAAACAAATCTCCCTTTGCAGGCTGATACTCCTCTGAATAAAGAGTAGTGGGTAATTTATAATCCGGATAGGGGTAATAGAAATGATATTCCTCCACACCACATGCATTGAATATTTTCTTCAAGCCGTTACAGCTAAAGGTGCGTACGCCCCCGCCTTGATGATAATTCTCGATGCCTTCAAAAAGAGTACCCGAATGGTCCTCTCTGCATCCCGCAAAATACTTCAAGCCGTATTTATTTTCAATAGCAATAATAATCCTGCCATCTTTTTTCAAGTGCTTCTGCAAAATCTTCAAAAAGTCTTCATAGGGTGTTTTTCCGCCGATATATCCCTGTCCGTACTCGAATACGCCAATCAGACAAATCACATCAAAATCATTGTCCAAATCCGGCTCTATATCCTTGAAATTTCCCACATGAATGGTAACATTATCACAGTCCTTGTGTCTGGTAGCATTGATCGTGCTTCGCTTCTTGGACAAATCCACGCAAGTCACACTTCCTGCCTTGCGCGAAAGCGCCCCTGTAATAGCACCGCAACCGCTCCCCACTTCCAGAACCTTCATATCCTTTGACATGGGAATCCAATCTACAATATTTTCCCTGATGTGTGACAGATGATACAAAACTGCCCAACTCTTGCGTTCTTCAATTACTTTGGCATATTCCTGTTCAGGGTAGTTCTGTACGATCTCCAAAAGTTCATCTTCTACTGCACCATCGCAATAAAAATCTTCTCCGGGGTATTTACTTAAATCCAGCGTGATCTTTCCAATCTGCTCTGTCATAAAACCTCTCTCCTCATTCGCAGGTTGCTATCTTTCAATATCCTTTACTTCAACCTTGGAATTCATGTCGTAATATCCTACAGTATCTTTATCCGATACCACGGAAATATTCATTACATCGTACAATCTGTGATATACTTCAAACTCATGTTTATTGTATCCTGTGACTCCCAAGGAAATCAGATAATCGCCACCCTGTAAATTCATCTGCTGCGTAAAGGTCACTTCCTTCATCATTCCCGGCTCCACACAATCCAAAAAAGCCTTTTCCATCATGGTATTGGTACCGGTGATTTCCACACCCTTTGCATTTTTAATGGAAAACGCAAAAATAGGATTGGGAATATGGTCATTTACCTTTACTTTCATATGCATGGTATACTGAGTGCCCTTGATAATGGCACTGGTCCGCATTCCCTTCTCATCCGTAATATACAACTCCGTAATCTCTGCCTGTCTGGTACCGTACTCCTGGCAGTCTGCGTTCTGACTTTCACCCTCCGCAGTACCTACCGTGGCACTTGATCCGCTGGCAAATTCACCGTCTTCATACTGACCCACCAACACACGCTTGAAAGCATCAATCATGTCTTTGGGGGAACCTTCTCCCAACAAATTGCCTTTGTTCAACAAATATACTCTGTCACAATACTTGCTGATACTGCTCAAATCATGACTTACAAAGACAATCGTCTTGCCCATTTTCTTAAATTCTTCAAATTTGTGATAACACTTTGCCTGGAAAAATACATCCCCAACAGAAAGTGCCTCGTCCACAATCAAAATCTCCGGGTCAATATTAATGGCCACTGCAAACGCCAAACGCACAAACATACCGCTGGAATAGGTCTTTACCGGCTGGTAAACATAGTCACCGATATCGGCGAACTCTAAAATTGCCGGTAATCTTTCGTCAATTTCTTTTTCTGAAAAACCCATCATGGTACCGTTTAAATACACGTTTTCAATACCGTTGTATTCCATATTGAAACCGGCTCCCAACTCCAAAAGCGCAGAAATGCGGCCATTTACCGTCACTTCGCCTTCTGTAGCGTTCAAAACACCGGTAATAATCTTTAAAATGGTGGACTTACCGGACCCGTTCGTACCGATAATTCCCACTGTTTCTCCGGTCTTAATCTGCATACTCACACCATTTAAGGCATGATATTTCTTCGGCGGATTCTTTTTCATTAAACCGAATGCATCCTTTACACGATCCGAACGCTTTTCATACAATTTATACACTTTTTTGACGTCTTTAACGTCTATAGCAATCTGTGATTTTTCCTCGTGCATACTATCTCCCAACTTTGCAATGTTTTATAACACATCTGCAAAATGAACTTTCAAACGCTTAAACACCAATGCTCCGAAACCAAAAAGCACCGCTGTAATAATCCAGAAATACATGGTGGAAAAGAAATCTTCAAAGAACCACTGTCTCTCAAAAATAGAACTTCTGTATCCATCCACAATATAAACCAACGGATTGATTTTAAATAGCAATACCTTATCTCCGAATTTTCCCTGCATATCACTCAAATTCCACAAAATAGGTGTTGCCCACATACCCACCTGCAAAAAGATACTGATAATCTGCGTAATGTCTTTGAAAAAGACTGCTACGGCGCAAGTGGTATAACACAATGCCAAAACAAACACAAACAAACAAATACTGTAATATGCCAACTGTATGGTGTAAATACTGGGATAATATCCGTAGCCCGCAGACATTACCAAAAGCACTACCACAAAAAATACATGTACAAAGCTGGCTGCAATTACTTTAATAATCGGCAAAATACTGATTTTAAATACAATTTTCTTTACCAGATAATTATACTCCAAAAGCGCTGCCGTACCGTAGTTTAAGGCCTCACTGAAGAAAAACCACGGAACCAGACCGGCCGTCAAAGATAATACATAAGGTACTCTGGTGCCATCGGGAAGCATAGGTCCCTGACTGTTAAATACCAATTCAAAAACCAGGAAATACATCAACACCGTTACTACCGGTTGCACCATTGCCCATACAACACCCAAATAAGAACCTGCATATCTCTTTTTGAAATCATTTTTGGACAGTTTCCAAATCAGCCTTCTGTTTTGCCATAACTCTGCCGGTAATACGGATATTTTGTCATACTTCCACACAAACACAATACAGGTAAACAAGATAACCGCACACGACATCGCTTTCTTTAGCAATTCCTCTTTGGGATCCGCCAACGGATTATTGTGCAACACAATAGCACCCGCCATAATACAGGCAAGTGCCAAGAAAACAAATATTACTAGCTTTTTAGAGAGTTTTTTCTCTTTCATATCTCACGTTTCCTACATTCTCATTATTTTCCAAATTTTTCCACATAATCGGCCAAATTACCGTGTTTGGTATCCTTTTCGGAAAGAAGAACATCCACGCCTTCCGGTATCGGCCATTCCACACCGATGTCCGGTGCATTATACATAATTCCGCCTTCATCATTGGGATGATAAAAATCGGTTACTTTATAACAGAATTCTGCGTAGTCGGAAAGCACCAGGTAACCATGAGCAAATCCCTTAGGCACGAAAAATTGTTTTTTGTTCTCTTCGCTCAAGACTACTCCCTTCCATTGCCCGAAAGTGGGAGAACCCTTACGCAAGTCTACTGCCACATCAAAAACTTCACCCTTAATCACGCGAACCAGTTTGTCCTGAGGATAATTAATTTGGAAATGCAAACCTCTGAGCACACCTTTCTTGGATGCAGACTGATTATCCTGTACAAAGACAGCATCAATTCCCGCTGCCTTAAAATCATTGTAATTGTAAGTTTCTACAAAATATCCTCTTGCATCTCCGTGCACCGTGGGGGTAATGATTTTTAAACCTTCTATTTCACATGTTTCCACTGTAATCTGTCCCATAGAATTTTCTCCTTAAATTGATATATTAAATGTGCGTCTTACGCTCAGCACGCGCCATTCGCAAAGCCGCGCTACCGCGCTCTCCGTCGCTTACGCGACTACCTTTGCTCATAGAGTGGCGCTCCCCTCATATCTCTTCGCATATATGCTTCTGCATGCAAGCATGCGTCGCATACACGCTCGAGCTATGGCTGAGCTATGTAACTTACATTCATATCCACGTTTCCCTCGATACCGTCCACTTGTCCTTTGGAAGTGTACTGCCACATATGGTATCTGCCCTGATATAAAGGTTCGCTTCGATACTCTGCAAGCCATATATAAAAATTCTGTAATCTGTCTACATTTAACTGGTCATAATACCAGTTTCGGCTGGCATATACGCCTGCCCGATATCCTTCGCTCTCCATTGTGTTGCAAAAAGCCTGGCATACCGCTGTTCTGGTCGCAGCATCAAGACCATCTGCTCTGCCGTTTCCGCCTGCTCCTTCTGTGTCAATAAAGACCGGATACTGTACGTCATATTCCTTCAACAGTTCCACTACCATGGATGCTTCTTCTACAGCCTCCACCTCGTTTACAGCCTGCGTAAAGAAATACACACCGGTATCCAGACCTGCTCTTGAAGCACCTTGAATATTCTTTTCAAAGCAAGGGTCTACAACCAAACTTCCGGTAACCGATCCACGATAGCCGGCACGAATAATGACAAACTCTACTCCTGCCTCTCGTACCTTGTCCCAATCAATATCACCATTCCATTTAGACACGTCAATACCCACTTTGGAATCGTCCACTGTCACCTGCAAATCCTTAAGTTCCGAAGGATCTGAGTCTTCGATTGCACTCTTTTTCTCTGTATCTTCTTCCATGGCATTAATATCTGCTTCCGTCTTCATCAATACGGAAATATCTTTAATTGCCACATACTCTACCTTGTTTTTCACATTTATTCTGGTAATGCTGGCCGGCACAGTATATTCTCCCATGGGCAGCAAATACAGTTTATACTCTCCTGCCGCTATATGGTCAATATAAATAACACCGTCCTTATCCTCGTCCCGGTACTCACCTTTGCCTTCCAAAACCACCGCGAATTCTTCTCCCGTCACAGGCAATCCCGCTTCATTCAGTACTTGTATTCGCAAATCCTTCTCCACAGATGTTGCCATAAGCGACAGTCTTTCTTTTCCCGGCAGGGGTTTTTCGCCTTCCTTATCGAAGAAATCACTGTCATTTATAAATGCGGACAGGGAGTATCCTATCTGGTATCCGTACTCGGTCTCAATTCCCTCTGCATATACAATCTTCGAGGATTGATTGTCTGTCCGGGTATCTTGGATTGCCGGATTGTGCACCGGTTTTTTCTTGTCCTGATTGAAATACACTACCAACAACAGCAACAAAACCATAAGAGAAAAGCAAGCCACCAGACAAAATCGTTTCAGCTTATAATCCATTTGCTACCTCTACCAAATATTTGCCGTACTCTGTTTTCATCAGCGGCTCTGCCAATTTTAACAATTGCTCTTTATCGATAAAGCCTCTCTTGTAAGCAATCTCTTCAATACAGGAAACATAAAGTCCCTGTCTCTTTTGGAACGCTGCCACAAAGTTTGCCGCATCCAACAAAGAATCATGATTGCCGGTATCCAGCCACGCAAAACCTCTTCCCATAGTTTCTACCCGTAAAGTTCCGCGTCTCAAATATTCGTTATTAATACTGGTAATTTCAATTTCTCCTCTGGCAGAAGGCTTTACGTTCTTTGCAATCTCTACTACATCATTGTCATAGAAATATAATCCCGGAACAGCATAATTGCTCTTTGGATTTGCAGGCTTTTCCTCGATAGAAAGTGCCTTACCGTTCTCATCAAATTCCACCACACCATATTCTCTGGGATCACGCACGTAATAACCGAATATGGTTGCGCCGCTTTCTCTTTGTGCCACTTCGCGCAGAAGCTTGGAAAAACTCTGACCATAAAAAATATTATCACCTAAAACCAATGCCACACTGTCATTTCCGATAAAATCGGCACCTATGATAAATGCATCCGCCAAACCTCTGGGCACCTCTTGTACGGCATACTCAAAACGCATTCCCAACTGACTTCCGTCACCTAATAATTCCTCAAATACGGGCAAATCTCTGGGAGTAGAAATAATCAATATTTCTCTGATTCCGGCCAGCATTAATGTAGACAACGGATAATAAATCATGGGCTTATCATATACCGGCATAATCTGTTTACTGATTGCCTTTGTTAACGGATATAATCTGGTTCCCGAACCGCCTGCTAATACTATTCCCTTCATTTTCAAGTCCTCATCTTCTAAAATTTACAGTCTTTTAAACACACCGAATGGGAACGACCGAAAATCGTCCCCATCAATGTTACATTATTTATTTTCGTACATATCTTCATAGTACTTCTGGTAATCACCACTGGTCACATTCTTCATCCACTCTTCATTTTCAAAGAACCAGGCAATTGTCTTTTTAATACCGTCTTTAAACATAGTCTCCGGATACCAGCCGATTTCAGCCTTAATCTTGTCCGGCGCAATGGCATAACGACGATCATGTCCTTTACGGTCTTCCACATAAGTGATTAAATCCTTACTTACCAATGCCTTTCTCGGATCACCTTCGGGTAACATTTCCTGCAATGTTTCTATGATAATATTGATAATCTCAATATTCTGTTTTTCATTATGTCCGCCCACATTGTAGGTTTCAAACAATCTGCCCTGCTCCTGCACCATATCGATGGCCTTGGCATGATCCTCTACAAATAACCAGTCACGCACATTCTTTCCGTCACCGTATACCGGAAGCTTCTTACCCTGTAATGCATTGTTGATAATCAGCGGAATCAACTTCTCCGGGAACTGATAAGGTCCATAATTGTTAGAGCAGTTGGTAATATTTGCAGGAAACTTGTAGGTATCCATATAGGCTTTTACCAACATGTCCGAACTTGCTTTGCTTGCAGAATAAGGACTGTGGGGATCATAAGGCGTAGTCTCATAGAAGAACGCATTATCATCATCCGGCAAAGAACCATACACTTCATCTGTGGAAACATGAAGGAACTTCTTGCCTTCCTTAAAGGTGCCATCCGGCAATTCCCACGCCGCTTTGGCACAGTTTAACATTACTGCTGTACCCAAAACATTCGTCTGCACAAACACTTCAGGATTGCGGATACTTCTGTCCACATGACTCTCTGCAGCAAAATGCACCACTCTGTCAATATCGTTTTCTTCAAACACTTTCTGAATGGCTTCCTTGTCACAAATATCAGCCTTCACAAAAGTATAATTTTCTCTGCCTTCAACCTCTTTTAAATTTTCCAGGTTGCCTGCATAGGTAAGTGCATCCACGTTAATAACACGGATTTCATCTCCATATTTTCTAAACATATAATGAATGTAGTTGGAACCGATAAATCCGGCACCACCTGTTACTAAATATGTTCTCATTTTTTCTCCTTCCGGTATCGCATACATACTTTGTCTATTATACCATATTTTTAACAGTCTGGCTAGAAAAACATTAATAGCCCATGTAACTCATATTCATGTCTACATTGCCACTGATACCGCTTATTTTTCCGGTATCTTTATATTGCCACATGTCATATTTACCTCGGTATGTAGGTTCTGAAGCATATTGTGCCAACCAAACCTTATAAACATTCAAAACATTCATATCCAGTTTGGTTTCCAGCCAGGTCTTATTGGCATAAATTCCTGCGGTATATCCATATTTCTGAATGGTTTCACAGAACGCCTTACATACCTCCGTTCTTTCTGCAGTAGTCAACTTATCGGCACGTCCGCCACTGGGTTCTACGTCCAGGAATATAGGATAAGTAATCTTATAATTCTGGATGCACTGAAGAACCATGGATGCCTCTTCTACGGCCTCTTTCTTATCCAAAGCTTGCGAGAAGAAATATACTCCGACCTTTATACCGGCATTTATAGCTCCCTTAATGTTTTCTTCAAACTTAGAATCTCTAATCAAAGATCCACTGGAAGAACCACGGTAACCCACGCGAATAATAACGTAGTTTACACCGGCATTCTTTACTGCCATCCAGTCAATCGTTCCGTTCCACTTAGAAACGTCGATACCCATGGTACCGGAAGCAGAACCAATCTGCAAATAACCATCCTGATCAAATACATGCTTGATACCCTGGATAACCTGTTCTCCTGTCACATATTTACCGGTAGGATCATAATATCTGTACCTTCCTTCAATTACTTGCCAACCGGTGTATTTAGGCTCTGTCAAAACAAAAAACTGTGTTTGAGAGAAATAATCCGCATAAGTTGCCAAACGATAGTTTTCTCCGTCCTTAACATATACATCTCTGTTTTCCGTATCCTTCAACTTATCATTTGCATTTCTAACTTTTACGGTCAACTGTACTGTTGCATTATTCTCTGCTGTACCATACTTAATATTAAATTTAGCATCGCCGTCCGCTTTGCCTTCGATTAAAATCTTTGTTGCATTTGCTTCATCGGCTTTTACATCCGCTATGGTTGCATCTGTAGCAGTTACCGGTTCTACTGTCAATTTCGCACCTTCCGGATTGTTTTTGACCGTGATAATTGTTTCTGCCTTATTTCCTACAAAGACAAGCACTTCACTTTCTCTCAAAGTAATCTCTACCGGAGCAGGTGTTGGCGTCGCAGTAGGTTCCGGTGTGGGCTCTGCCGTAGGCGCCGGTGTGGGCTCTGCCGTAGGCGCCGGTGTAGGTTCTGCCGTAGGCGCCGGTGTAGGTTCTGCCGTAGGCGCCGGTGTAGGTTCTGCCGTAGGTGCCGGCGTAGGTTCTGCCGTAGGTGCCGGTGTAGGTTCTGCCGTAGGCGCCGGTGTAGGTTCCGGTGTAGGCTCTGCTGTAGGTACCGGTGTGGGTTCTGCGGTAGGTACCGGTGTAGGCTCAATCGGCGTTACGCCCGGGTCTTCCGTACCCACGTTCTTGGATACCAATGCCACGGGAACTGTTGCTTTTACCACTGCATTTGTTGCAACCGCAAAAGGATTCTTTAAGGTATCCTTTCCTATCGGTTCGTAGGTTCCGCCTGTTACGGTACTTTCTATCCAAGGAACCGTATCTGCCAGATACTCACCTTCCGGATCATCGATATCTCCGGTATCGTCATCATCTACATCTACATCCCACTCATCTAAAATTTCATCTCCTACATCTATCTTTGCATACTCAATAGACTTCTTTACATCCGCTGTTTTTTCTTTATCCGAAATAGATATGTAACTGTACTTTGATTCTGTTAAATCATTTACTTTAATGGTGTATTTACCGGGTGTCAGATTCTTTTTGTAAATGATACCATCCATATCATCGTCTGACCAAAAATATTTTTTACCGGACTCATCCACAACTTCTACGCTGAAAGGAACATTTCCTACCAATTTAGCAGTGTCAAAATTTAAAAATTTAAGTTTCAAATCTTTTTCTATTGATGTTGTATTTAATTTGACAATCACCTTGTTGTCAACATCTTCTTCATCATATCCCGAGGGAGTCGGTGTCGGTGTCGGAACAGGTTCAACCACAGCCGCCAACAGCGCCTTTTGGGAATCAGAAACAGCCAACAAACCTTGTTCTCCTATCAGCTGAATACCGCTCAGCTGGCTTCCCAACCCCTGATAAGGATTTATTTCTTCCTGCTTCATCTTTTTGGATATAATGCTGCCGCCCAATATAATTGCAAGCAAAAGCAATATCACGACTCCGCCTACCATCAAATAATCCATACTTGACTTTTTGGTATAGCCTGCCGTTCTTTTTCGTTCGGCTTTATACTCATCATAAGTTTCTTCATGATATTCATCAGAAAGGTACTCTTCCTCCGTGTAGGTATCCTCATCGTCATCAGCATAATATCCTGCTACATATATGTCATCAGAGTTTTCCTCTGCATACTCCTCCGAATATTCTTCTGAATACTCTTCCTCCGGCTCTTCTGCATAGGTTTCTTCAGAATATTCCTCCTCTGAATATTCTTCCTCCGAATACTCCTCTTCCGAATACTCTTCCTCTGCATATTCTTCCTCTGCATATTCTTCCTCTGAATACTCTTCCGGATTATCCTCTGCATATTCTTCTACAAAGTCGTCCTCTTCCTCGAAATATTCATCGTCTTCTTCAAGAGAGTCCCAAAATCTTTTATTGAACTCTTCCCAATCTCTATCCTCATTATTCCTTTTATTTCTGCTCTTTCTAAAATCAAATGACATTCTTATCTTCCCTTTCTTACGGAATATACAAAATCAGTATATCATTTCAATACTCATCACGCAAGTCATACCCTTTTTCTTTACAAATTCTTAATTGTTAAAATTTATTAATATTATAGACATCCCATTCACAAAATAGTAAAATAGACTCGTAAATACGTGTGTATGAGAAAGAAGGTTATCCCATGGAACAAAATAAGGATATAGAACAACATAACTCCTCGATGGATATTTTAGATTTGGATAAAATAGACGAAAATGCAGGTATCGACTACGAAGAAATGATTAAAACCGATGATTATTTGTTATCGGAAGACAAGGAGACCGAACAGAATTCCGGCAGCGGCTTTACGAATAAGCTTTTTAAAATCAACTGGCACCTTGTCCTTTTAGTGGTATTCATCCTTTCAGTAATTATCATTATTTATAAATTTAAGCACTGGGGAAATGTCATTGACCCGGATTCACTTTTTACGGAAGACGAACTTATGTCAGACCCCGAAATTCAAACCTTGGACAACATTCTTCCAAACTCTGAAGCGGAAGGTTCTCCGGCCGCAACAGACGGTATAACAAATATTGTACTGTTTGGAAACGGTCCCTTTGCGGAGGATTACGGCACTTCCGATTGCATAAGTGAACTTATCGCAAAAACAGCCGGTGCCACCGTATACAACTGTTCCGTTCCCGGCTCTCATTTAGCAGCGACAAATGAAACTTTCTTAGTGGAAGCCGATGCCATGGATGCGTTTAATTTCTATTGGTTAACCACCTTTGCAGCCTTAGGCAACGCAATTCCTTGTGAAAAAGCATTAAACGAAGCCCCGGAAGCATTGCCGCCCGAGGCACAACAGGTCTATGAAATCCTGACCACAATAGATTTTTCCAAGGTGGATGTCATTGGTATCATGTATGACGCCAGCGACTACTTACAGGGAAGAACATTGTACAATGTAGCCAAAGAAACAGACATCCAGACCTTTTACGGCAACCTGACTGCCGGAATTGAATTGTTGCAAACCACATACCCCCACATTCGCATCATTGTAATGTCTCCTACCTACGCATATGCAATTGACAGCAATGGTGAATACGTGGACAGCGATATCTATGTTTACAACGAGCATCCTTTATCCACTTATGCACAGATGATGGACCGCTCCACTTCCACATTGGGCGTCAGCTTCGTAGATAACTTCTACGGAACCGTAAATGTCTTAAATGCAAACGATTACTTAATTGACAATATCCATTTGAACAAAGAAGGCAAGCAAAAGTTGGCAGAACGTTTTGTTTATGCATTACAGTATTACGATTAAAAAGAGGGGAACGGCAAATGCCGTTCCCTATTCTTGTGCGCTTATTAATTCTCCTAATGTATTTTCAGCCCAGCTGTAATTTGACAAATAGCTTCCCTTAAACAGTTGTGCATGCTCCGGTCTACCGGACAGATAATCAAACAAATCACATTGTACTCTTTCCGGCACAATACGTCTTTTGCCGTCTACAGTCTCCATAATCTCTCCAATTCCGTATTCTTCCAATGTGTTCTTTAAACGCAGAGCGACTTTACGGTATCTGGCCAAAATCACAGAATTAACCGGTTCGTCCTCCCACAAGAAACTGATGGCTTCTTCTGAGTCAATATATCCGCCTTTTCTATCCACCAACAGAGCGAACAACTCTTTAGACTTTTTATTTCTGAACGCAATGGGCCTTTCACCTACAAAAACATCGAAATATCCAAACGTACGAATCGTTACCCCCTGTCTTTGCGGCAAATCAATCTTCTCTAAGCTTGCTCCGTTTTCCACAGAATACAGCATAACATATCTGGGCGTATTCGCTGCCTCTCTTTGGGAACAGATGGCCTTTATTCGTTTTTCTGTTTCCGTATGAATATCATAGTATGTAAACTCTGCTTCTCCCTTTCGTAACAGTTCTGCAAACTCCTCATAAGAAGCATCACTGTAGGATACGAAATTTTCAAGAGGCGTAGCATTTTCCATAAGGCTCAGCCACTCTTCCTTGGTATATCCGAAGTATTCGCAGACATTCTCACTTGCATATAAAGGTTTCACCAAACCGTCAGGGGATACTTCAAAGGCTGCCAAACCATCTGTAAAACGAATAAACAATTCCTTCATTTCTTCCCGTAACTGAATATTTTCGGTACGTAAAACTTCATTCTCTTCCTGGTTAGCCACTCGTCTGCAACAATAAAAGCTGACCGTATCATCCAGTTTAATGAATACACCTGTATACTGTCTGATTTCTCCGTCAGAGGATTTCGCACGATACGCAATCTGCGGCGGTTTCGATTCTTCGTTGTACAACCTTTTCTGGCAAAAATCTCTAAAAAAACCTCTTACTGCATCTCTATCTTCAATCACAACAGCATCTGTAATCCACTTTTCCGTAGCTTCATCCGTCTGCATGGCAACATTTTCAAAATGCTTAAACATCTTGGACTCATGTGCATGCAAACATTTCACGGTATTCATACTGATATTGAACTCAAAAATTTTATCATATACATCCGTAAGCGCCTTCAAATAGCGTTTTGTCTCTGCGGCGACTTTGGTGCGGTGTCTTTGAGTCACATCCATGCATACACTTTGGAACTCTTCCACACCCTGTTCATTCACGCATTTTGTTACCCAACCGAATACATGCGCTCTGGTGCCGTCGCACCTCAAAAGTGTCATTTCTCCTGCAATAGGTATTCCCGCAGAATAAACACGGTTCAAATATAAAGCAAACCTGCGCCTTTCCTCCATGGGCACCATAAGAAATATATCACTCTTATACAATTCAAAATAATCCAGCTCTCCTTCTTTGGCCTGTTCAAACCGGAAAATTTCCTTCATTTGTTGGTTAATATATGTGATTCTGGGATGCTTCTCGCAGGTATATTTCATAAAACCGCAAGGAATGGTTTCATTGAGAAACTGCAAATTTGTGTTTTCCTTTTTTAAATCTGTAATATCTGTCAGCACACAATCTGCTACCAGTGAACCGGTCTCATCCCGCGAAACAGTAACCGAATCCTTTACATGTATCAATTTACCGCTTTTACTAACCAGCCGATATTCTATTGTCTGCGGTTCATTCGTTTCCCGTAATCTTTCCACAAAAGAAGCGTACGCCTCTGCATCCGGCGGATAAACAAATCCGGCATATGCATCCTTATCGTCCTGTAATAAAGCCGAAGCCTGCACTTCCAACATATTACACAGATTCTGACTGGCAAAGCTGATATGCACCGGTTCTGCCAATGTATATCGATGAAAACCGCAGATACTGTAATTCAGTATCTCCTCCATGTTGTTTAAACAATTGTTCATAGCAACTCCCTTTAAACAAAAGAAATTTCTTACAAATTAAAATTATAACAAACTATTCCTCAAATAGCAATTTTTGTTATAGTTATTCACTCTGACTGCGAAGTAATGTCTTTTGTATCTTTCCGCTGATGGTTTTAGGCATTTCATCCACAAACTCTATCATACGGATCCATTTATATTCCGCCATCTTCTGATTGCAAAATTCTTTTACTTGAAGCTCCAGTTCTTTGGAAGGGGTATAACCTTTCCCTAAAACCACCACAGCCTTAATTGCCTGACCTCTGAGGGTATCCGGAACACCGATGACACTGCATTCCACTACAGCCGGATGCTCCATTAATACATTTTCCACCTCATAGGGTCCTACTCTGAATCCGCCTGTTTTGATAATATCATCAAAACGTCCATGAAACCAATATCTTCCGTTTTCGTCTATATAAGCAGAATCTCCCGTATGATAAACACCATCCCGCCACACGTATTTATACTGTTCCTCATTATCCAGATAGCCTGCAAAAACCCCCGGCTGTCTGCCCTTCTCAGAAGGAATAATTACCACTTCCCCCACTTCATTTATACCAACCTGTTCTCCCCGCTTATTACGCAGTTCAATCTGATAAAAAGGTGACGGTACTCCCATAGAACCCTCTATGGGCTTCATTCCGTTAAAATTCGCCAACAAAAGCGTGGTTTCTGTTTGTCCGTATCCTTCGCATAAAGTTAGTCCTGTATGCTCCGTAAATTTACGAAACACTTCCGGTGCCAATTTCTCTCCTGCCGTGGAAGCATGCTGTAATGTAGGCATTTGGGGGATACCTTTTCGCACCAGATACCGATAAACCGTAGGTGGTGCACAGAAAGAGGTGACACCATAATGGTTAATGACATTGGTCAACTGTTTGGGGTCAAAATTATCGAAATCATACACCATAACAGCACATCCTACCAGCCACTGTCCGTAAATCTTGCCCCAGGAAGCCTTGGCCCATCCGGTTTCTGCCACCGTAAAATGAAGACCATCCTCTTTTGCCTGTTGCCAGTACTTGGCAGTCACAATATGCGCCAATGGATAGGTGTAATCATGAATCACTCCCTTGGGGTATCCTGTAGTACCGGATGTAAAATACAAAAGCATGGGATCCGTTGCCTTGGTTTCCACTCTGGAAAAATCTTCCCGGGCCTTCTTCATTTCCTCTGTCAGATTCACAAAACCTTCCTGCTCACTTTGCACACACCAAAGCCGGGGGTGTTCGTCAATCTGCTTTAATGCTTCCTTGACCTTTTCAGGTACTTCATCCTGCCCTGTGCAAATCATGCCTTTTACCTTAGCTGCTTTCAAACGGTACACCAAATCGCTTACGGTAAGCATATGTGTGGCAGGTATCATTACCGCTCCGATTTTATGAAGCGCCACTGCAGCAAACCAATACTCATAATGGCGTTTCAAAATCACCATTACCCGATCTCCCCGACGTATGCCGGCACTTGCGAAAACATTAGCCATACGATTACTGCCTTTTTGTATGTCAGAAAACGTAAAGATGTGTTCTTCTCCTTCCACATTACACCAAACCAACGCTCGTTTCTTTGGACACTCTTCTGCCAACGCATCCACTACATCATATCCAAAATTAAAATTCTCCGGATATTGTAGTGTCAGCTTCTTTAAATTACCCGCTTCATCTATTTCTTCACAGCAAAACTTCTGATAAATACTCATTTTTACTCCTCAATCACTGCGCCGCTTCCCATAGCTCGGAATCTCTCATAGCGCTTGCCCACTAAGTCCAATTCTTTTGATAACACGACCATTTCCTCTTCTAAAAGGTCACGTATGCGCGCATAAAAATCCTCACTTCCCAAGTCCTTCTCCGATAGTATTTTTTCTACTATCCCCAGACTTCTGGCATCTTCTGCCGTCAGTTTCAGGCTGGCTGCTGCCTTGGATGCCTTTTGGGAATCCTTCCACAAAATACTGGCGCATCCCTCCGGCGAAATAACCGAATAAACTGCATTCTGTAACATCCACACCCTGTCTGCCACAGCCAGTGCCAATGCACCGCCGCTACCGCCTTCACCAATCAAAACAGAAATAATAGGCACACATAAAGTGGACATTTCCATTAAATTTTCCGCAATTGCCTGGCCTTGGCCACGTTCTTCCGCACCCACACCGCAGTACGCTCCGGAAGTGTCTACAAAGCAAATAATGGGGCGTCCGAATTTTTCTGCCTGCTTCATCAATCGAAGGGCCTTTCTGTATCCTTCCGGATGAGGTGCCCCAAAATTTCTCCTGGTTCTTTCCTTTGCAGTATGCCCTTTTTCTATGGCAATTACTGTAACGGGCTTTCCGTTCAGCTTCCCGATTCCGCCCACAATGGCAGGGTCATCTGCAAAACATCTGTCCCCATGCATCTCCATAAATCCCGTAAAAATATTTTTGATATAATCAAGCCCGGTGGGTCTGTTATTGTCCCGGGCCATTTTCACTCTCTCATAGGGTTGCAAAATCATGATTTATCCTCCCATTGTGTACCCTCAATATCTCCGCCAGAAATCTTCTTTGTCCCGGTCGAGCCACAATACAGTCAATGAAACCGTGTTCCAATACAAACTCTGCTTTTTGAAATCCTTCCGGCAAGGCTTTTTTCGTGGTCTGTTCAATCACACGGGCACCGGCAAAACCCACAATGGCACCCGGTTCTGCCACCAAAATATCCGCCTCCATAGCAAAGCTTGCTGTGACTCCTCCTGTAGTGGGGTCTGTTAAAACCGCTACATACAACAGGCCCTCATCACTGTGCCTTTTCACTGCCGCACTGGTTTTTGCCATTTGCATCAGGGACAACAACCCTTCCTGCATACGGGCACCGCCGGATACGGTAAAACCGATTACCGGCAAACGATGTTGCATGGCATATTCAAACAGAGAAGTGATTTTTTCTCCCACTGCGCTCCCCATGCTTCCCATCATAAAATCAGGATCCATCACAAACATACAACATTTTTGTTTTCCGATTTCCGCCGTACCGCAAATGACCGCTTCTTTCTCACCACTGGCCATTCGCACAGTTTCCACCTTATCTTTATACCCCGGGAAATGCAACGGATTTCCGGCATGCATATCCGGATACAATTCACGAAAACTGTCCTTATCTACAATCAATTGTATTCTTTGGCGCGCCTTCATACGAAAATGATGTCCGCAGGAGCATATCATCCCGTTTGCCCACAGTCTACTAAGGGGTACATCCTTATGACAATTGGGGCAATTCTTCTCAGGTTCCCCGTCATCTCTTTGCACCGGAGCGGCGCTGCGACCGCCTTCCTCCAACTGATTCTTTGGTTTTAAAAAATGAATTAGTGCCATTTCCTCACCTGTTTCCCATAAACGTCAAATCATAATTTCCTGTAATAAATCTTTCATCTTCCACAATTCGCAATTGCTCTTCAATATTTGTGGGAATTCCGTCAATTACCAGTTCGCAGAGAGCCGCTCGCATTTTACGAAGCATCTCCTCTCTGGTCTTGGCATATACAATCAATTTGCCCAGCAAGGAATCATAATAGGGTGAAACCTCCGTCCCCGCCATCAGACAAGTATCAAAACGCACGGACGGACCGCCGGGCACGTGAAGCATCTGAAGCATTCCGCAACCCTTGGCGTTAATTCTGCACTCCAGCGCCGAGCCGTTCATACGAATGTCCTCCTGACTGAAATTCAAAGGAATTCCTGCTGCCACGCGTATCTGCCACTTAACCAAATCAATACCTACCAGCATCTCTGTTACGCAGTGCTCCACCTGCAAGCGCACATTCATTTCCATGAACCAGAAGTTTCCTTCTTTGTCCAACAGAAATTCCAGGGTTCCCGCGCCTACGTAGCCAATCTTCTTCACCGCATCTATTGCCAACTCTATAATCTTCTGTCTGCTTTCATCCGACACACCCGGAGAAGGGGTTTCTTCCAACAGTTTCTGGTTCCTTCTTTGCAAGGAACAGTCTCTGTCCCCAAGGCACACTGCGTTTCCAAACTCGTCAGCCAGAATCTGTAATTCCACATGTCTGGCCGGAAAAATATACTTTTCCAAATATACACTACCGTCCCCAAAAGCACTGATAGCCTCACTTGTAGCCTGCAAATAGGCTTCTTCTAAGTCTTCTTCCTTACGAACCAAACGAATTCCCCGGCCACCACCGCCGGCACAGGCCTTTAACATAACCGGATACCCTATCTTTCTTGCCGCTTTCTTTGCTTCTTCCAAAGACGCCACGGCCTTGGTTCCCGGAATTACCGAAAGTCCCGTATCTTTTACCAGCTCTTTTAATAGCGCCTTGTCACTTAATCGCTCCATATTTTCCGGATCCGGTCCTACGAAAACCAGCCCGTTCTTTCGGCAAAGTCTGGCAAAATGAGCATTTTCCGATAAAAAACCATACCCCGGATGGATAGCCTGGGCTCCCGCCAAAACAGCGGTACTGATAATGTGATTTTCATTCAAATAACTTTCTGCCGCCTCCGGTCCGCCGATACAGTAGCTCTCATCAGCAAGGGCCACATGCAATGCATTTTTATCTGCTTCCGAATACACTGCTACCGTAGCCACGCCCATTTCCTTACAGGCTCTGATAATTCGGACCGCTATCTCACCTCTGTTGGCAACTAAAATCTTTGAGAACATACTTTACTCTCCTACAATTGCAAAAGAAAACTCTGCAGATACGCACAATCTGTCTCCCACAGAAACCGTTCCTTCCGCAAAATAAAACGGGTGCTTTGCCCGCTTAATATGACACTTTGTTTCCACTGTATCCCCCGGCTTTACCTGGGAACGAAACTTTACATTGTTTAGCCCTGTATAAACCGGCAGTTTCCCTTCTGTCATCACATCCTGCATTAATATGCATGCGGTCTGTGCCAGCATTTCACAGAGGATTACACCGGGCACAATAGGATTGCCCGGAAAATGTCCTCTTAGGAAAAATTCATCTCCCCGGACCTTGTAATGTCCTACGGCAAACTCCTCTTTCTGCTCCACATCCTCTATTAACAACATATCCTCTCTATGAGGCAATATTTTCATAAGTTCTTCTTTGTTCATACTTACCTCTTTATGCGAAACAATTCTGTTCCGTATTCCACTACTTGACCGTTAGCCACGCAAATTTCTGAAATCACACCATCTTCTTCTGCCGTAATTTCATTCATGAGCTTCATGGCTTCCACAATACAGAGAATCTGACCTTTTTTCACGGTATCCCCTACTGCTACATAAGGAGACACATTCTCTGTAGCTGCAGCATAGAATACGCCTACAACAGGTGATTTGACGCTCAAATAATCTACATTTGCCTTTGCAGGCGCCGAAGCTTGTGATACAGGTGTTTCCACCGCGCCGGCATATATGGTCTCCTTAACCGGCATATTCATGGTTCTTTCCAAACGAACCACTTTATTATCTTCCGTGATTTCCAAACCGGTCAGTTCCAATTCCTTCATCAGTTCCGCATATTTACGAATCTCTGCTTCCTTCATACACTACACCTTTCTGAATGCCAGGCATGCATTATGGCCGCCAAATCCCAAAGAATTGGAAAGTGCCAGTGTAATGTCTGCCTTCACTGCATTATTCGGAACACAATTCAAATCACAATCCTCATCCTGCTCTAACAAGTTAATGGTAGGAGGAATCAAACCTTCCTGCAAAGCAAACAAACATGCCATTGCTTCCACTGCACCTGCTGCCCCCAACATATGTCCGGTCATAGACTTGGTAGAGCTGACAAATGCTCTCTTTGCAGCTTCTTCTCCCATAGCGGTTTTAATCGCCATGGTTTCCACCTTATCATTCATAGGCGTACCCGTACCGTGAGCATTTACATATACCACATCCTGCTCCGTATAACCTGCTTCCTTCATGGCATCTACCATAGCACGGCTACCACCCTTTGCTTCCGGATGGGGTGCCGTAATATGGTATGCATCACAGGTAGAACCATAACCGCACACCTCACCGTAAATTTTTGCACCACGGGCTTTCGCGCGCTCATACTCTTCCAAAACAAGTGCCACCGCACCTTCGCCGATGACGAAACCTCCACGTCTTTTATCAAAAGGCAAGGATGCTTCATCAGGATTCTCTGAAGTAGACAATGCCTGCATATTTACAAATCCTGCTACAGAAGAAGGCAAGATGGACGCTTCCGCACCACCTGTAATCACTGCGTCCGCATAACCATGGCGAATCAGTCTCATGGCTTCTCCAATCGCATTAGATCCTGATGCACAAGCAGTTACTGCCGGCATTGCAGAACCCTGACAATTGTGACGGATAGCAATCATACCCGATGCCATATTGGCAATCATCATGGGCACGAACAAGGACGATACTCTACGAGGTCCCTTCTCCATTAACTTGGTATGCTCTACTTCGAAAGTACCGATACCCCCGATACCGGTTCCGAAAAGAACTGCAAAACGCTCCGGGTCCACTGTTCCTTCCACGCCGCTTTCTTCCACCGCCTGTTGTGCCGCTGCAACTGCAAACTGTGCATAGCGGTCCGTACGCAAGCACTCATTTACTTCCAAATATTCATGAGGGTCAAAACCCTTTACCTCTGCTCCTAATTTTGCTTTAAACTTCTCTGTATCAAAAAGAGTGATGGGGGCGATACCGTTTTTGCCGTTTTTCAGACCGTTCCAAGTATCTGCCACATTATTTCCCAAGGGCGTAACGGCGCCCAATCCGGTTACTACTACTCTTCTTTTTTCACACATATTCATTCTCCTTACATGGCGATTCCGCCGTCTACACGAAGGACCTCGCCTGTTACATATTTTGCACCTGCCAAATAGGCTACTGCTTCGGCAACCTCTTCCGGTTCCCCCATTCTTCCCAACGGAATCATGCCGATTAAGGGGTTTTCCTTCTGATTGTCCGTCATGTCCGTAGCAATGAATCCGGGTGCTATGGCATTGCAGCGAATCCCTCTGGATGCCAATTCCTTGGCCACTGATTTGGTCAAACCGATCAAACCGGCCTTGGATGCAGAATAATTACACTGACCCGCATTTCCCATGATGCCGGACACGGATGTAATATTAATGATGCTGCCCTCTTTATTACGGATGAATAAGCCCGCGCAATGACGAATCATGTTGAAAGCACCCTTCAAATTCGTATCCAATACTGCATCAAAATCTTCTTCCTTCATCATGGCAAGCAAGCCGTCACGGGTGATGCCCGCATTATTGACCAAAATATGTACTGTCCCAAAATCTTTTTTCACCGCATCTACCGTTTCTTTTACGTTAATATAATCTGCCACATTACACTGATAGGCCTTTACTTCTGCCTCGTACTGTTCCTTGCAGGTTTGACATACCTTTTCTGCCGCAGAAGTATTGCCCGCATAAATCACTGCTACATTCACTCCAAGGGAAGCCAGTTTGTAAACAATTGCTTCTCCGATGCCGCGGCTTCCGCCTGTCACAATGGCTGTTTTTCCTTTTAACATACCTCTACCTCCGCCAGCATTTCTGACACAGTTGTCGCTTTTATTTCCGGGTCAATCTTTTTAATCATATTTGTAAGCGTCTTGCCGGGACCGATTTCCACAAAGGTATCCACACCGTCAGCAATCATATTACGGATGATTGCTTCCCAACGCACCGGATTGCAAATCTGTTTGGACAATAAACCTACCACATCCTCTGTGTAAGGCTCAGCGGTCAGATTGGAATATAACGCAACCATCTGCTCCTGAATCTTCGCCTTCTCCAATTCCTTAACGAAAGCTTCTGCCGCCTCTTTCATGAAGGGAGAATGGAAAGCGCCCTTTACCTTAAGTGGAATCACTCGTCCGCCTTCTGCGCGGACACTTTCATTAAACTGTGGCATCACTTCCGCCAGCCCCGAAACACTTACCTGTCCGGGACAGTTATAATTTACCGGATAGATACCCTCAAACTTTGCGCAAACCGCTTCCACCTGTTCAGTCGTCAGCTTCACCACTGCTGCCATAGCAGTATCGAATTTTTCAGCCTCCTGCTGCATGAACTTTCCACGCTTACATACCAACCCGAATCCGGTCTCTTTATCGAAAATACCTGCCGCCGTAGCAGCCACCACTTCTCCCAAAGAAAAGCCTGCCACTACATCCGGACAAATTCCCTTTTCCTTCAAAACCTCTGCCGCTGCCAATTCCATGGCAAACAAGCAGGGTTGCGTATTTGCGGTTTCCTTTAGTTCCTCTTCCGTTCCCTCCATGCACTGATGCAAGGTTCCTGGACGGATGCTTTCACACATTTCAAATACAGAAGCCGCTACCGGATATTTTTCTACCAAATCCTTTCCCATACCGGGGTACTGATCCCCCTGTCCGGAAAATACAAATGCTATTTTACCCATTGCACGGCCCTCCGTAAGATAGGTTCTGCTTCTTCCATAACTTCCTTTACAATTTCAGCCGCCGGCTGTTCCTTATTTACCATTGCGGCAATCTGACCGGACAAGAAGCAACCTTTTTCCAAATCACCTTCCTGCACTGCCAAGCGAAGTGATCCTGTCGCAAAAGCCTCCAATTCTTCATCCGGCATTCCGCCGTATTCAGCCTTAGAGTACTCTCTTGCAAACTGCGTACGCAAACTACGTACCGGATGTCCCAGACGCTTACCTGTTACCATGGTACAAAGGTCATTCGCCTTCAAAATCTTTTCTTTATAAACCGGGTGAATGGTACACTCCTTTGCACTTAAGAAACGGGTACCCATCTGTACACCGCAAGCACCCAGCATAAACGCTGCTGCCACACCTCTTCCGTCAGCAATACCTCCGGCTGCGATTACCGGCAAATCCGTAGCATCACAAATTTGGGGTACCAAAACCATAGTGGTAAGTTCCCCTACATGACCGCCGCTTTCGCCACCTTCCGCAATCAATGCAGAAGCACCCAAACGGGTCATTAGCTTCGCCATAGCAACAGATGCCACCACCGGGATCACCTTAATGCCTGCTTCCAACCACTCTTTAATATACTTAGAAGGATTGCCTGCACCGGTAGTTACCACTTCCACTTTTTCCTCTACCACGACCTTTGCCACTTCATCTGCAAAGGGGCTTAAAAGCATAATATTTACACCGATGGGCTTCTTGGTAATGGTTCTGGCGATTTGAATCTGGCTTCTTACATATTCTCCGGGCGCATTGCCTGCCGCAATGATGCCCAAACCACCGCCTTCCGATACAGCCGCAGCCAGCTTACCATCTGCAATCCATGCCATGCCTCCCTGAAACACCGGGTATTCAATATTTAATAATTCTAAAATCGGAGACTGTATCATACGCTTAGCCCTGCTTGCTCTGGATGAACTTATCCAAATCGTCGATAGTTTCTACCTTCTGGTCAAGTTCGATTTCGATACCGATTTCATCTTCCAGGCTCATGAGAAGTTCTACAGTGTCAAGAGAGTCAATACCCAACTCAGAAAAGGTGCTGTCAGGCTTAATGGTCTCCACATCACAACCGGTTCTTTCCGCAACAATTTTAGCAATAGTTTCAAAATACATAATTTAATCCTCCATAGGTTTTTTATTGCTATTTTAATGTCCGACTGTTCCATACCAATTCCCAAAATGTTCCAGATGCGTTCCAAAAATATAAAAATTTATTAAAAAGGAATAAAAAAATAGGATGCTCCATGGCGGTAACTGCCATAGAACATCCTTGATTTTGCATTTCCGTTTGCAACCAATTAAATACACGGAAAAAATCCGCCATACTTTCTTACCAAATCATATAGTTTCTCTTGCTCCTCCTCTGTAAGTCGTATATACACATCCCTCTCGTACCAATACAATATCGGGCAAGCATCCCTTGCAAAGCCAAACGTATACTCATCGTTGATTTTCAAAGATATTTTCTCACTAAACCCACAGGACGGATTGTCGCGAAAATATTTTTTTCCATCAAAAACAGATTGAATCATCAGCAATTCTTGCTCACTTACCTGTTCGCATACCTCAATATTTTCATATGCAAACATAACTTCCGCATTCTCTACAACATCCAATTCAACTCTATTCCCGAAAAACAAAATTAATACTACTGATACACTCAACACTCCCACAGCCAAAATAATGCATAGTCTGCGTTTCATATTTACTTCCCTCCAATCATTCTTTTTACTGGCACATCAAAGATTGGCTCATTTCTTCCCCTTAATTCGGTCATTTCATTTTCCGCACTCTCTGTTCGATAACTCTTCGAATATGTATTCTCAACAATCCGCCAAAACATAATCACTGCGTAAACTGCTTATAAAAGTCTAGTAATGACGCCTCCCATGCATAATCTTCTAATCTTTTGGCCTCAGAAATACTATAATCATAAGCTTTTATTATTTCATCTCCAGACATATTTAATAATCTATCATATATGATATATGCCCCCGGCCAATTCATATCTTGAAGCCATTCAAACATTTTAACTAAATAAGGTGCTAATTGCGCATCATCTCTCTCACTCAATATAAGCGCACAGTTTTCCCATACATTTTTGCTACGCATTGGCATTACCGGTTGACAAAAAGGCAGAAGATCTTCCACATCTTTAGCAAGCTCTCTACCCTCAAGTTGAATTTCTAAAGGCATATTCCAATCAATTTTATTCATAATTTCATCAATACTTGCCACTTCTCCTACCTCCGTTCATTATTCATAACTGTTTTAAGCGCTTATTCGAAAAACTATGCGTGCACAACAGCACCCCATTTAATACCTGGTAAAGGTACTGTCATAGGTATACAGGTAGGTGCCGTTTCCGCCGGTGACGGTCTTTATCAGGTTGCCTTCTCCGTCATAGGTCATGGTACGGGCAGGCTCCCGCACTAAGGACAGGTTGTCGAAGTATGCTTCGTTTACATTTTCTTCGTCCCTTATTCACTTTCTGATGACAAAACTTCTTCAATAGCCCCAACAATCATATCTCTTCCGTAAAATTTAATGCGAATATATCCTCCCATTTGTGTTGGATATTCACAAAATGCTCCATAAGAGGTCACTTGCATTGATTCTAGTGGAGCAATATTATATACATCTTGATATGTAGATTTCCCTATTATAATAGCATTAAAATCTTCTTTTCTGTAGTATTCTTTCATAGACACCTCATCCGAATCCCTAAATTGTTGTACTACCCCACATCCAATGAACATAATTAAAACACAAATAACTATAAATAGAAATATATGATTTATTCTTTTCATTTCAATCCTCCTCATTTAGTTACTGCGAAATAAATTGTCTTACTATTATAATAATTGTACACGGAATCAACTTCTTTCACTACTCCATAATAGTATAAAAGAATAGAATCAACTTGAGGTGCATCCCATGAAATGACACTGGGATTCTCTCCACTAATTAATCTAGTACTACAAAAGCCAGGTTTATGCGACCAAGAACCGTCACTATGCTGCACCATAAAGTGATAATCACTCTCACCTGTACGCAATGCTATCCTATACTCATTATTTGCTATTTGTGAATCAAAAGAATCAATAATTCTCATAGTTCTACCATCTCTCTGCGCATCCAGCAAAACCATTTCTGCAACATTATCAACACTAAAATCTTCTACTGCACCAGGACTTCCCCCCACATACTTCCACTCCACTTCTCCTAACGCATGTGCATAACAGTTATAGTTCAAGGAATCTGAAGGAATATATGGCGTTGCCGCACCTACATTGACCGCGGGTTGATCGGAACATCCTGAAAATGCTACTGCAGCAACAGTGGCAACCAACAATGCCAAAATCCAGGAATGTCCTTCGGGGTCACTTGCATTCACCGGATTATTCCCACAATACGCAAACATGTTATACCCTACGATACCCTGACCTGTAGAGACATAGCTGTCCGCATTGATGAACCTTCCTATCTTCGGGTCGTAGTATCTGCTGTTTAGGTAGTAGAAGCCTGTCTCTCTGTCATAGTAGTAACCCCGGTAGCGTAAGGGGTTGGCTTCTGCCATGATACCGGTGGCGGTTATGATATTGCCGAAAGGGTCGTACTCGTAGGAAGTTACGGTAATTCCTGTGCTGTCCAGCATACGGACGTCAGGGTCAAAGGGTACATAGTGGTATTCTATTTTTTCTTAATATATATCTCTAAGTAACCCTGCTCCTTCCAAACTTCTAAGGTCATTTCCGCATTGAACCCAAATATTCCATTTTCTTTTTTGCCACTTATTTCAGACAATACCGCTACCGCTGTATCAACATTTTCATTTAACGCAAGACAATATGCCGCTGCATCTGTTCTAACAATAACATTCTCACTCTTCAACATGTCTTTAATACAGTCCATGGCAAATTCTCGGTTCTTTTCAAAATATTTATAGATTTTAAGCAAACGAGCTCCTTCCTTATTATTTGTTTTATAATCTCCATCCAAAGTGGCTTGATACATGATTTTTCCACTTTCCTCATATTGTTTTAAAATTTCTTCTTTGCTATATTTTTTCATTCAATCACTCCATATATTCTTAACACTTTAAGCCCAAACTCATATTGATACTCGTAACTTCTTCCAGCCAGCCAATCGCGCACACTAAGTCCCTTTGTAAATTTGAAAGTTGTTGTATTATAAAACCCGGTTATTTGGGCATGTGTCGCTGCATCAACTGCAATAATATTCGAAGTATTATGTATCAGTTGTTTAGCAAATCCGGATTTCTCGATTTGAGATTGCTCCACAATATGATGCCAATGATTTCCATCTCCGGCAGACCCTATTGCCTTCTTTAAGTCCTTAAAAGAATCATACCCTTGATTAACCGGTAAATTATTTATTGCCTTAGCCGCCTTGGTGCCCCTCGTTGCATCCAGACCATAGTCTATCACTTCAGCACCTGTTCTAAAATACCCCGATGAAGGAACTATCGGTAATAAACCTACCGTATCCAGCAAGGCATACCCAAATCCACCCCATGAGGGTTCAAAAAAGAGCTTTGTCCAGCTCTCAGCTGCATAATGCACATCCAGCAAATCCCAAAGCCAAAAGTCTCCCATAGGGTCACTTGCATTCACCGGATTATTCCCACAGTACGCAAACATGTTGTACCCTACGATACCCTGGCCTGTGGATACATAGCTGTCCGCATTGATGAACCTGCCAATCTTTGGGTCATAGTATCTGCTGTTTAGGTAGTAGAAGCCGGTTTCGCGGTCGTAGTAATAACCTCTGTAGCGTAAGGGGTTGGCTTCTGCCATGGTACCGGTGGCGGTTATGATATTGCCGAAGGGGTCGTACTCATAAGAAGCCACGATAGTTCCCGTGCTGTCCAGCATACGGACGACATCCCCCTGGGCGTTTAACAGGTAGTAATAGATGTTTCCGTTGTACTGCAGGGCGTAGGGACGGCCGTTCATGTCATAGTAGAAATACATAATGGTGCCGGCGCTGTGTACATCCGTGTTACCGGATACCCACTCCTGCAGTGGTTTGCCATCCTCCCAGATGTAGGTGTGGGAGACCTCTCCCACTCTCTTCACGGTTCTGGTACCATCCACATCGTAGGTGTAGGTGATGGTGGTGCCGCCCTGTGCCACGGCTGACATCAACTGCCTGCCGTCTGCCCATCCGAAGCTCCAGTGACTGCCGTTATAATAGGTCAAGGGATTTCCTGAAGCATCATAGGTGATACTCTGGCCGTCAAAGGCTGTTAGCAGATCCTTCCACTCTGCATCCCCGTAAGTGTAATTGTGGATACCGATTCCATTCGATGCGGTTAGCAGGTTGCCTCCCTCATCGTAGGTATAGGAGTAGCCGGTGCTTCCCTTTGCTGCTCCTGTTAACTGACCCATGGCATCATAGGTATAGCCGGTGGTGCCCTCCGGGCCCGTATAGGAGGCGATATTGCCCACACTGTCATAGGTGTAGGAGAAGCTTAAGCCTGCTCCTGCCTGTCCGTAGGTCATGCTCTGTATCTGACCCGTGGTCCGGTTACCGTCCCCCGGATAATCACGGTAGGCATATGTATAGGTGTAGAGACCGTTTCCTACAGTGCTTACCCTGCGCAGGTGGTCATACCCGATACTGATGGTATGGTCCACCACGGGGGTATGGTCCAGGTCGATGGTAAGCCCTGTCAGGTTCCCATCCTCTTGGGCATAGGTATAGCCCCTGGTGTAACTGTTACCGGTAAGCTTCACATACTGCTTTGCCACCTGATTCTTATCATTATAGGCATTGGAAATACGGTAGAATAACTGCCCGTTATCCAGTCTCTCCTTGTACAGGAGT
>JAZNQI010000150.1:0-2331 GCA_045590095.1 Acetatifactor sp.
GGATATACACCTTCGGTGATGAGATGCACGCTTACGCATGATGATATCCCATTACTTTCGCAATGGATAAAAAACCGATTGGTGATGATGGGAGTTGCACTTGACCGCTATCTTCCGGGGTGCTACTCCATGCTTGCAAACGAGGGCTATGTATTATTTCCTCAATGCTTTCTTCTTTCGCTCTACGCCTATTACAGCGGAATCGTCATCTTTATAACCCCATTCATCTTTGAGGCAAGCGATCAATCTGTCATAGGTTTCAATAGCCTTGTCAACATTATTCATGATGACATATATCGTTGCAATACCATCCAAGGCATCGGTAAATCTTGGCTTTTGATTGCTTTCCTTTTCCCATGACTGTTCATAGAACGCAATCGCCTTCTCGTATTCGCATTTGCGAGCATGGTACTGCGCAGTTTCAAAGAGGAAACCAGCGTTATCCGAAAACTCCGACAAGGCAGCATCCATAATACTGTCTGCTTTCTTTGCATCGAATTCCGCAAGCGCGATATACGCCTTGTATACAGGAATCAAGAAAGGTCTATGAGCAGGTAATAACGCGCACTTGTCCAAATATTCCTGCGCCTCACGGGTTCGATGGTCGGCGATCAAATTGTCAATAAGATCATAGTAAGGCAGGGGTGTGTGGGGAATGACGGCATCGCTTTCGATTACCTTTTTGTAATAATCAATGACATCCGTATGGTTGGAACAATTCCAATCCCAAGCAACAGCCCCGTTTGATTTTTGCAGAAGCCATTGACAGTCCTTGATTTCGGGAGCAAGCAAAATCGCCTCACGGGCATATTTACTAACTTTGCTCAAATATGATTCTGCGCGATGATGATAAAGTCTTGCAAGCAATGATAGAATTTTTCTCCTATCCTCTGACTCTTCAAGTTGAATTTTCAATATGTTTTCATATTCGAGAAACACGTCATCAGAAAGATTTTCCTCGATATCGAGTCTGCTTTCTATTCGTTGCAGTTTTTGATCTGTCGTCAAGTCAAAAAGCTCGTCGATGGTAACACCAAGCTCACTTGATAAGATTGGCAACAGCGTAATATCAGGCATCGTGACACCCGTTTCCCATTTTGATATAGATTGAGCGCTCACACCAATTTTTTCTCCGAGCTGCTCCTGTGTTGCTCCGATTTTTTGGCGCAATAGTTTGATTTTATTTCCAATATCCATATATGATTCTCCTTCGGTTAGATAAAATTCATTTATCAAGTACTTGATGTCTTCATTATAGCATGAAAAGTAAAACAAATCAATAACGCATATTTCGTATCAATTCACCTATTGAGCGAAAAACGGGTAGTGTGGCGGTTCGAATCTATCCACAGACCCGAAAACCGCGCAAAGCACAGAAATGCATCTGCAAAATTTTGAAAAAACTTCAGAGTCGTAAGCTTTTAGTGAAATATTCGGCTTACGCCGAATGTGAAATAATTCACTTCGTGAATTGTGAAATATTGCTCCTTCGTCGCAATGTGAAATGAAATTTGCCCACATTCGCGTCAGCGAATATTTCACATTTGCGGAGCAAATATTTCACAGCGAAGCTATTTCACTTGCCCGCAAGGGCAAATTTCGTTAAAAAAAGCACTTGCGTAAGCAAGTGCTTTTTTCTGATGGGGGAAGGTGGATTCGGACCACCGAAGTGAATGCACAACAGATTTACAGTCTGCCCCCTTTGGCCGCTCGGGAATTCCCCCATATGAAGCTGGTGATCGGAGTCGAACCAACAACCTGCTGATTACAAATCAGCTGCTCTGCCATTGAGCCACACCAGCGTTTTCTGCCTGCTTACCGCGGCAGAATGTATTATAGCATAATGATTTCTGTTTGTCAACACTTTTTTTGAAAAAAATCGAATTTTTTTTATATTTTTTAAAAATACCGAAAAGTGCCGTAAAAACGGTTACTTTTTGTGTCTTACCAGTACTTTCTGTCGAGCGAACGGAGCTGAATTGCCTCTGCTATGTGCTGTGCTTTTATAGTTTCGCTTTCTTCGAGGTCGGCTATCGTTCTTGCAACTCGGAGAAGTCTGTCGTGACCGCGCGCTGAAAGCCCGAGCGAAGAAAATGCAGATTTCATAAGCGCGCGTCCTTCTTCGTCTGCTGTGCAGTAGGTGCGTACGTCCGCGGCAGTAAGACTTCCGTTTGATTTTATGATATGGTCGCTGTCTTTGTAGCGTCTTTGAGCGAACTCGCGTGCGGCGTTTACTCTTTCTCTGATCTTTTCCGAGCTTTCTGCGGGCGTCGGATCGGAAATTTCCTCGTAAGTAAGGGAAGGAACTTCTATCTGAATGTCGATCCTGTC
>JAZNQI010000151.1:0-9856 GCA_045590095.1 Acetatifactor sp.
ACCTGAGTTCCTATACCTCTGCCATCCATAACCACATTGTTTGTCTTTCCAAGCTTACGCTGAAGCTCAACCAATTTTTCTCTTACCTTAGCGTATGCGCTTGTAACAGAAGCTGTATTTCCTACCTCTTCTGTTCTTAAAAATGCTGTTACATTTTCATCATTTAAATATACCTGCTGTGCATCATTTTCATATCTGATTGATATATCAATATCGTTTACCGCTTCATTTATTGCATTCTCATCCTTGATATCGATACCATTTTTAACAAAATATAATGCCATCGCACGATACATTGCACCTGTATCAACATAAATATAATCAAGCTTTTTTGCTACAAGCTTTGCTATTGTACTTTTTCCTGCCCCTGCAGGTCCGTCTACTGCTATATTAAAACCCACCTTTGTTTCCTCTCTTTCTATCCCTGTAAACCTCTGGATTGTCTGTCCATATCTTCAATCACTATATCATAGATTTCTCCTAAGGATGCACAATACTCCAATAATTTCCAAGGCTCGTTGGTATGAAAATGAACCTTTATCATTTCATCATCGCCAACCGCCAATAAGCAATCTCCCTGAAAATGCTCGGTAATGTAGTCACTGATTTTATCTTCATCCAAATCAGTTCCTTCGATTAATAATTGTGTATCATACTTAAATTCTAACATGTGCATTCTCCTTCTCTCTTATTCTCCCGCATTTATGCCTGCCAGATATCCTGTGGACCAGGCAATCTGCAGATTATATCCACCGGTCAAAGCATCCAAATCCAACACTTCTCCTGCAAAATATAAACCACTTACTTTCTTGGATTCCATGGTGGATGGATTCACATCTTTTACCGAAACGCCGCCCTTAGTGATAATGGCCTCTTTAAAATCCCTGACACCTGCAATAGTTAAGGGCACTGCCTTAATCAGTTCCACAAAACCCTTCCGTTCTTCCTTGGTAATTTCATTTACTTTTTTGTCAGGATCAATACCGGACAGTTTAATCATAACAGAGATTAATTTTTGCGGGAACAAATGATTCAGAACATTTTTGAACTGTTTATTTTTACTCTCTTCAAAATCACGTAATACTCGTTTATCTAACTGTTCTAATGTCAATGCCGGCTTCAAATCAATATACGCGATAGTCTCTCCTTTTGCTTTGCTCACATAATAGCTACTTGCACTTAAAGCCAGGGGGCCACTGATACCAAAATGAGTAATCAGCATTTCCCCAAAACCACTATAAATTTCCTTCTTACCACAAACCAATCGAAGGGACACATTCTTTAAGGATACGCCCATGGCTTCCTTACACCAGTCTTCCTTTATATTAAAAGGTACTAAGGAAGGCTTACACTCAGTCACCTTATGGCCTGTTTTTTCTGCAAAGATATATCCGTCGCCGGTAGAACCGGTGGACGCATATGAAATACCGCCTGTGGTAATAATCACGCTGTCAGCCATCACCTTTTTACCATTCTCCAAAAGAATTCCTTTTATAACCGGCTCATTATCCTCATCCCACAGAATCTCTTTCACACCGCAGTTCAGTACGATTTCCACATCTCTTTTCCGCAGTTCTCTCTGAAAAGCAGCTATTACATCAGAGGAATGGTCACTAACCGGAAATACCCGATCTCCCCTCTCTACCTTTAAAGGGCATCCTGCTTTTTCCAAAAAATCCATAACCATTTGGTTATCATACGTATAAAAAGCACTGTACAAAAACTTTTCGTTAGTCATAACATTAGCAAATAAATTCTCCATGTCACCCGCATTGGTAACATTGCATCTTCCCTTGCCTGTAATAAACAGTTTCTTACCCAGCTTTTCATTTTTTTCATAAATAGTGACTTTTGCGCCACGGTCTGCTGCAGCCACAGCTGCCATCATACCGGCAGCACCGCCACCTATTACAATCACTTTCTTCATATATTTCCTCAATAAAACATCCTGTTTTACTATTCGTTTTCCTTGCGCAAAGAATAATTCAAAATCGGCTCATCATCTATAAAATTGATTTCATCGTTCAAATACACCTGATAATTATTCCATGCATCTTCCAATGTCTTTAAGTTATTTTTCACTTCATCCGGACACTTAAGACAAAGTCCCACTACCAGCGCATTAATCAAACTAAGAGGTGCCACAAGGGAATCCACGATGGACACCATATCACTTTTGGCAAATAAATTACAGGACGAATACAAGTTCATAGGTGAATGCTGGGAATCCGTAATAGCAATTACCTTTGCATTTCTGGCATTGGCGAACTCCATCGCTTTCAAAGTTCTCATAGAATATCTGGGAAAACTGATACCAATAAAACAATCTTCTTCACTGATTCGAATCATCTGTTCAAAAGTCTCTGTTACACTGGTGGTATTCAACCGAATTACATTGCCTCTGAACATATTCAAATAGAAATGCAGGAACCCAGCCAAAGGTTCGTTGCTTCGAAGCCCCATAATATAAATGTTTCTGGCATTTAAAATCGTATCCATGGCTGTTTCAAATGCTACCGGATCCAAATTATCAATGGTATGCTGGATTTTTTCCATATCGGAAGTTAATACTGAAACCAATACTTCCGACTGAGAACTCTTGCCATACTTGGCTCCCATCTTCTGTACTGCACTAAGTTTTACTTTTACACAATCTTCCAAATCTTTCTGAAACTGTGGATAACCGTTGTATCCAAGTGCCATAGCAAAACGCACTACCGTGGATTCGCTGATATCAAGGCACGAACCCAGCTTTGCTGCTGTCATAAAAACCGCCTGATCATAGTGATTTACTATGAAATCTGCGATTTTTTTGTGGCTTTTACTCATGTTATTGTAATGCGCTCTAAATATATCAAAAATATCCTGCTGCTTCGTCATGGAAAACCTTTCCTTTGCTTATAAATTTGCATGTTATACCCCTTATATTTTAATGGTTAAGAAAAAGATTGTCAAGAAAGCGGAAAAGGCATCTTCCACACAGAAAGATGCCTCAAGCTCTACATTTCTTTAACAAACTGCTCCATTGATTCTGATTTGGCCGCTAGTTTCAACCACCTCTTTAACAAATTTAAATCACTGGTATCAAGTATTTTTTCACAAATTTCATTCGGAACCTCGCCCAATTCACTTAATAATTCCAAGATATCTTCCGTTTTTCCCTCAGCTTTTCCCTCAGCAAAACTCTCCTGACGCACACACTTCATATGGGCTTCTTGATTATACTCAAATATACTCATTGCTATTGCCTCCGCTTTGTTCTGTAAAAGAAAATCAGCTAAAATGCCTTCTGCAATACACTCATTGACTGCACGATTCACAGCCTCCTCAATAGTCATATTCGCAGTATACAATCTAACTCTTTCAATATAGAGTACATACTCTCTCAATTGTTTACACTTAGCCAACAACTCGTCATTGTTACCCGGATTTATATTTATTATCTCTACCTTAAGTTCTAGATTAACTTCACCACTATTTTTACTAAATGAATCAGATAAACGCAACACCTTTCGCTCCGGTTGCTTATCTGTACCATTATAAAATACAACAAATTTGGGGGTAGGAATTTTAACCAATGAAGTACTGTATAAATTTTCATCCTTTACAATACCTTGTAGTACCTGTGCCACATAAAATAAGTCTCTGAGTGGCATATTAGGATTTATGGTTGATTGATGTTCATATAAATTCAGCGACATTTCAAAAATAAAAGAAACATCATTCTTCATCCCCAAATAAATAGCATTTCGTAAGGTATTAACCTCCAAATCATCTGCATTCGTATAATTAGTACCATTAGTGGCATTATACAAAGCCAACAGTTCCTCTTTTTTCTCCCACAACATACAAAACATACTGCTCTTGTAGTCGCGTCTAATACTTACCATACAACTCCTCCTTACTTACGCAGGAGTCAATTCAGAAACTCCTGCTTATATTGTTTAATGAAATAAAAGCATGAATCTTCCGAATCATAGAAAGTTTTGAAAATAGAATTACAAGAAAAAATGCTTTGAGTTAATTTTAGCATATTGATAGGATTTATACAAGAGGAAATATACTTTTTACGCTATCAGTTTATACGAGAAAAGGCATCATCCGAGTCGAAAGATGCCCTTAAAACAATCAGCTTATATTAATAATACATATCTTTGTTGGTAAGACCGTGAAGAAAAGTCTCTGATTTACCACTCTATAACCTCACCATAAATACATTCTCTTTGTTTTCCCTGCAGTATTCTATGGTTCCGCCATGCTTTTCTACAATTATTCTAGAAATAGCCAATCCCAGACCGGTTCCCCCATCCGTTTTTCTGGCACTGTCCCCTCTGGAAAAGGCCTGAAACATCTGCTCTGCAAAAGTTTTATCTATAGCCTCTCCGTCATCACGAACCTCCAGTACCATATGCTCCTTTTCCTGAAACAATCTTACGCCAACTTTTTCTCCGGTCTGATTATACTTACCTGCATTGGTTAAAAGATTCCCTACTACACGGGCAAAAAGATTGGTATCCAGCATTCTTTCCAGCTTTTCTTCCGGAATCTCTACCTCTAACTCTAATCCTGTTTTCGTTATTTCATCATAATACTCAGTACATAGCTGACGCAGATACTCACACATATCTACTTTCTCAAACTGAGGATGGTAACCCGGATTGTCCATTTTCAGCATCACGAACATATCCTCTGACAATGCCTGTACTCTATCTGCTTTTGCCTCTATAATATGATAATACTCCGGCACCTTTTCTGCCGGTACCAGACCTGCCTCCAAGGCATTGGCACAGCTCTTAATGGTAGATATTGGCGTTTTAATATCATGAGACAGCTCCAAAAGCATCTGATTCTTCTTTTGGGTCATCTGTTCTTTTTCCAGTTTTTCCTGCTCCAACTGCTCTGCCATCACATTAAAGGTATTTACAATCTCTTCAAATTCCGCTTCTGTCTTTATATGAAGTCTGGTACTGCTGTCTCCTTTTTTTAACCGCTCCATACCCGCACTGATTTCTACCAGAGGTTTCTTAATCTTCTTTTTTAAATACATACTGATAAATATAATCTCCAAAAAACAGAACACAAAGAATAATGGAAAGATATCCATAATTCCATATTTTCCAATATCATTCAGGATAATGGTTCCATCTGCTTTTATCATATCCCTATCATAAACGCATAGGAATCTCTTGGTGTCTTCTGCGACACTTATAAATATTCCTATATACTCCGTATCCGCAAAAGAAGAGCACATTTTTAGGATTTCACCATTACTATACTGCCAGTCAGATGTCCGTTTTTCACCATATACCTGAACAACTCTGTTTTCAGCATCCAGTTCTTCTATCCAACCACCCAACTTTTTTGCAATCTCTATGTTGGTTACATTTCCGCTGTCATCAATCATACTTTCAGGAGAAAGCTTAGTAATAGTTCCCTCCGTGATTACCAAAGCTTGTAAAAAAAAACATACCACAAAAGTAATTACAATCAGTACTGCATATAGCAAAAAACTTCCTATCAGCTTCGTAAAAATACTTTTCTTAATTCTCAAGTTTATTCCCTCTCTATTTTATATCCTAATCCTTTGATGGTCTTCAATATCCTTGGCGCCTTAGAATTATCTTCAATTTTGTTACGCAGATTACTGATATGTACCATAATAGTATTATCTCCTGCTATATATTCATCCCCCCAGGCATAATCAAACAGCTGTTGCTTGGTCAATATCCTGCCCTGGTTTTTCATAAGAATCTCCAACAGCCTAAATTCCGTCTTCGTCAATTCAATATTTTGTCCACCCTTTGTAACTGTTCCTGCCTCACTGTCCAGTACCAAATCAAAGCATTTCCACTCCACATTTGTTTGTTGCACAGAATCCTTATAATCATAATTTCTACGTAATTGTGCTTTTACCCTTGCTACTACCTCCATAGGATTATATGGCTTAGTTATATAATCATCGGCTCCCAGCTCCAATCCAAGAATCTTATCATAATCCTCACCCTTTGCAGTCATCATTATGGTAGGTATTTTGCTTTCCGCCCGTATTTTCCTCAACACCGAAATCCCATCCAATCCGGGCATCATAATATCCAAGAGTACTAAATGTGGCGTTTCCGTACGGAACAACTCCATAGCAGTTATACCGTTATCCGTCTTAAGCAACTGTATACCCTCTCTCTCAAAATATAACTCCAACGCATCCAAAAGTTCTGTTTCATCATCTGCCGCAAGCACTTTGTACTCCATAATTTCCTCCATAAACACCAGCTTTTGTTATTTATTCTAATTATATTCCGAGAATTTCATAAATCAATTCCATGGGAACCTTCGAAAAATCGTATCCGTCCTTCCATTGAGGTGCTATTTTGTCCAGTATCATACACTGTGCCATACCGACTTTATAATATTTGGCAGTACCATTCGCATACTCACTAATGGTATTCACATAGTCTGCTTCAAACCGTTCAGGCTCTAAGACTTTACAAACATTCGCCTCTACATAACAGGCACTACCTTCCACTGTAGTATAATATTTTTCAAGATTTATGATTTCTTCCTCAAGTAACAGATTTCTTTTATCTTCCAACTTCTTATATTGTACTATATATTCTCTGATTTTGTCTATCGCTTCACACTTAACAGCTTCTTCCAACAGAGCCGCCTGTTGTTTATAGAGTTCCACCGCCTGTTCATGCACATCTACAGTTTCTGCAATCTTGCTTTCCTCCACAGCTGTGGTGCAAAAAGCTTCAATATTGGTCAAATAATTGGTCAACTGATAACAATGAAATGCCTCATGCCATAGAGTTATAATATGTTCATTTTTACCATACTCTGCCCCTTCTAAAGCACCAAAAATGCCTACCAAAGAAGACATTTTCTCCACTGTAGGAGTATGTACCTCAAAATGACCATCCACGGGATATGCTGTGGCTGCTATAAAATCAACTAACGCCTTTCTCTTTGTTATTGTATACCCTGTCCCTTCTCTAGTAAGCACATAGTCCTTTTCTCCATCATAAAAAGCCATCGGATAATCTGCTATATCGAATCCCTCAAATCCAATACCATCCAGCTTTGTCTGTAAAGCAATTGACTCCTCATAAACCTCTATATTTTCCTTTGATAAACCATACTCCGCTGTTATCAACACACCTGTTAACAATACCACACCCAGAATTCCCATTACTATACGCTTCATATCTATTCACTCCTTGCCAATCAGGCTTCCTTCTTTTTCACTACCATTATGCATACTACTAATATATAAATAATCAAGAGTCCTACCCAAATGCTATGGGCATCCACTTTTGCTTTTCCAAGCACATTTCCTGCCTGAGTTTGCATATTATGTAAATTAGGTATCACCTTCAGAATATATTTAATCAGCTGACCACCGAATCCACCCAACATATCTTTCAAGGTAGATAGTAGTCCATGAAAAATACCACAAAATACCACCAGTGCTGCTATACTTCCTGCTGCAAATTTAGGCAGTACCACTGTCAACACACTGGTAAGCAGGGCCATAATGGTAATATTGATTCCCACTATAAGATATGCCGGGATCAGGCGCCATGCCTCATCCGCTTTCCCTTGTGTTATGACGAAAGCCAACATAGCTATAAATAGAATCCCTTCAGAAATGAGTCCTGCAAACACGTTAGCAAGTGCTAATTCTCCATGATACCTAGACTGTGAAATTCCACGAATCCACACCAGATGACTGGTATGGCGTTCATACTCATTGGGAATGGTACTTAAACTCATAATCAAAGTCAACACACAACCAACCGCATTCACTACAACTATAAGAATGGGTGCCAGCATTTTGTAATCCGTAATAGCCATACCATTAATGGACAAAGAGCCTGTGCCTGTACCAAAAATCAGCAGAATCAGCACTCCTATAATGGACACGATATATAATTCCTTTCTACGTATTTTTTCTTTCAAGGCTGTTACTGCGATGCTCATTCTCCTATACCTCCTACTAACTCCAAAAATGTTTCTTCCAAGGTTTTTCCTGTATTATCCCCCTTATTCCAAGTTCCCAATTGTACACCTTTCTTAATAATAATTCCTCTATCACATACTCTTTCTATATCATTCAGAATATGGGAATTAATCAATATGGTTTTTCCGGACTTTTGTAAGGTATGTATCAATTGCATAATTTCCACTCTTCCCATGGCATCTAAGCCTGCAGTAGGTTCATCTAGGATTAAAAGCTCCGGATTCCCTAATAGGGATTGAGCCAATGCCAGTCTCTGAAGCATTCCCTTGGAATAATGCTTAACTTTTGTTTTATTATTTTCCAACCCTACAATTTCCAATAATCCTTCTATCTCTTCCCGACGCTTTGTTTTGGGTATTTTTTGAAGGGAAGCATAATACTCCAAAACCTCATATCCGGTTAAAAATGGTGGAAAATACGGTGTTTCGGGAGAATAACCTATTTTCATACCCTCGTCACATATTACTTCTCCACTGTCCTTTTTCACCAATCCCAATATCATCTTAATGGTTGTGGTCTTTCCTGCGCCGTTGCTCCCCAAAAAAGCAAATACCTCACCTCGATTTACTTTGAAGCTTAAATTTTTTACTACACACTTCTCCTGATAGCTTTTTGTAAGATTTTTACATTCCAACATTTTTATTTCCTCCTTGTCTGTTTGCTATTGTAAAGTGGCAAACTGAAGAACACTTAAGGGTAACCTTAAGATTGCCTTAAGATTTGCAAAGAGAACATTAATGCTCTCTTTGCATCACACCACATATAAGCCACGCACTTCTTGCGAAGCATAAGCTTCGCAAGCCTGCGGCTGTCGGATACTTCGCCGAGCACCACTCGATTCCGCTCCGCTTCATCTCGTTGTACGGCTGACGCCTAATGCATATAAAGCAAAAAAATTAGGAGAGAACATAAATGCTCTCTCCCAAATATTTTTACTTTATATGCGCTCGGCTTACTGCTTAAACAGGGTATGCGCCGTTCTTGCCATCAGCAACGGTCATATCAACCTTTTCCTGCTGTGCCTGACGATACTTGAAGAAGTCAGTAGCAACCTGAGGGAATAATGCATAGGACAATACGTCTTCATCCTGCTGCTTCCACTCAGCCATTTCGCTTTCCAACTTATCCAACTCGTTAGGAATAGTATCTGCGAAACGGCAGGTAATTCTTTCTTCGCCGGGGATAACCTTGTCGATAACTTCCTGGCTCATAGGCTTAACGGTCTGACCGTATTCACCACGAAGAACTGCCTTGGTTTCCTTAGTAGCCATCTTGTATCTTTCGCCCAAAAGAACGTTAAATACAGCCTGAGTACCAACGATCTGTGAAGAAGGCGTAACCAAAGGCGGCTCACCAAGATCCTTACGAACTTCAGGAATTTCTCTAAGTACATCATAGTACTTATCTTCTGCGTTCTGCTCCTTCAACTGGCTAACCATGTTAGAAAGCATACCGCCGGGTACCTGATACAATAATGTCTTAATATCAACACCCATAACCTTAGGATTAAGAAGTCCGCTTGCGAGACACTCATCTCTGTAAGGTCTGAAGTAATCAGCGATTTCAGCAAGTAAGTTCTGGTCAAATCCGGTATCGTACTCGGTACCCTTGAAGGTTTCAACCATAACTTCGGTTGCAGGCTGAGAAGTACCAAGAGCGAAAGGACTCATAGCGGTATCGATTACATCAACACCAGCTTCAACAGCCTTAAGGTAGGTCATACTAGCCACACCTGAGGTGTAGTGTGTATGTAACTGGATAGGAAGCTTGGTCTGGCTCTTCATAGCCGTAACGAGTTCTGTTGCCTTGTAAGGAACTAACAAACCAGCCATATCC
>JAZNQI010000152.1:0-2147 GCA_045590095.1 Acetatifactor sp.
GAATCTGCATATTATTAAGGTTATTATTGTAAGGCCTACGACCCGGCCTACCGCTTCAACGGCAAGGAGGAACAGGTCACTGGAAGCATCGGCCTGACCGACTATGGTGCGAGATTCTACGACAACACACTCCCACGTTGGACAACCCCGGACCCGCTCGAGGAGAAGTACTACAGCATATCACCGTACGCTTTCTGTAATAATAATCCGGTGAACTTTGTGGATCCGGATGGGAAATCCTGGTATGATACGGTCATAGGATATGCTATTGGGGCGACAACTAACATTGTACCTGGAACAAGCCGTCTTCGAGATTCATATTCTCCTGACAATGCTTCAGATTACAATTCAGCATTACGCACAGCTGACAATACAGCTGAAGCTGTTGGAGAATTCATAACTGTGGCGGGAATGAAGGTCACAGCAGTCGGTATGACAGCAGCTGCTTCAGGAATGATGATGATGTCCAACTCTGCTGCGAATAAGAGCGGTGGATATGAAAGGGGAAAGAGTAACGTATCTTCAGGCAATAAAAATAGCAAGCATGCGAATCAGAAAGCGAAAGCTGCTGCGGAGCAAAAATATAAAGACGCTAAAGTCAAATATGAAGAATTAAGTAGAAGATCAAACAAAACTAAGGAAGATGTAAAATTGAAAGAAAAATTCCGTAGAGAGTATGAACATTGGAAAAAAAAGATGGATTTTCAGGTGAAAATCATAGCCAAAAGGGTAAAAACTAACATTTAAATCATAGCCTATGGGTACATATACTTTTATCTGTGAACACGCAGGTGGAACTTACATTAGTCAATTTATAGCAAATGATATGATGACCGCATTCTCTCAGTGGATAAGTTATTTTTGTTGCTCCCAATATGTAAATAATGAGGAAAGAGAAATAATCAAGTGGTGGTCAACGCAAAGTGATATGCCTCCTTGCGCTATAGATGAGGTGACAAATGTTTGGTTTTGGGAGGTCAGGATAAAAAAAAGATATTTAATACTTCATATTATAAAAACAGAAATAAACAGCCCTAAGGCATTTTGACATGACCGTATTTTATAATGGCAAAAACTATATTACCTCTGATTGTGATGGACATAATGGAGGTATCTAGAAGATAGCAAAAGTTATCAGAAGGTAGTCGAGAAAATTGCGGAGGGCACCACGGATCCCAAGATCCTTACCGGACTTATTCATGGTCGCATTGTGAACAGGGTCGACAGAGAGGTCATTACGGCATCCCTGACAGGAGTAATCACCTAGACGGACATAGATGTGATACGCCAAATGAGGGATACACGACCACCACACAGTTCATTGACACCTGGCAGACTCCGGGCCCGCTGGCGGAGAAGTACTACAGTTACTCACCGTATGTGTTCTGCAACAACAATCCGGTGAATTTTGTTGATCCGGATGGACGAGATCCAATATACAAAAGAACTTTGTTTGGTGGAGTTAAGGAAATAGGTGATGATGGAAAGAATGGATCTGTATCCTATCTTGTTAAACGTTCAGTTGCAAGACAAGTGAAGAAGGCATCTAAAGTAGGGCAATATTACAAAGGTGATTTAAGTGAAAGCGATTTAGTAATTCATATACCGACAGGGAATATTTTAGAATCGGTCAGACAATCATATGATGATACCAAAGATTCAATGAAAGAAAATGGAGGGCATTCTGTTCAAGGTAATAATAGTGCAATACGCTGGGATGAAGGTCCTGCAGCTACAGCAGATATAGATAAGAATGGAAATACTGTAGTAAGGGCAACTTTGCATATGTTTGTTGTGAATGGCATAAATACTATGCCTCATGATGCTTCTAATATACAACTGTGGTGGCATACTCATCCTAACGTAACTATAAATGGTGTTTCTCTGGGTAGTTCAAATCCATCAGAGGCCGATTATAATGGGCAAAGAACAATGCTTAATCGAGGATATAATGGAAACTCTTTTGTCATTGGGGTGAGGGATCGTAGGGTAACATTTTTTAATGGAAAAAACGTTTGTCAACAATCCGTTGGAAAGCGTTTATAAGAATGGGAGAACAGAAAAAATGAAAAGATTGTTATTTGTTTTATTAGTATTACTGTTTACACTGAATGCGTGTTCAGTAGCATATCATTCATGTATCCGAT
>JAZNQI010000153.1:0-2470 GCA_045590095.1 Acetatifactor sp.
ATATGAAGCTAAGTGAATTTATGGAAGTTTATTTTGATGATAAGCAGAATGAGTTGAAGGAACGCACCATGAAGAACAAGCGGTATATGATGGAGCAACACATTATTCCATACTTCGGTAATCAGATGATGAGTGAGATAAGTGCCGGGCAGATTATCCAATGGCAGAATGAAATGCAGACGAAAGGATTTTCGGAAGCATACTTAAGAATGATACAAAATCAGCTAACCAGCTTATTCACTCATGCCTCACGAATTTACGATTTACACACAAATCCTTGTAAAAAAGTAAAGCGTATGGGAAGTTCGGATAACAGAAGTTTGGACTTCTGGACAGTAGATGAGTACCAAAAGTTCATACAGACGATGGAGCCGGGAAGCAGATACTATCTAATCTTTGAAATTCTCTTTTGGACGGGATGTAGAATTGGAGAGTTGTTGGCACTTACACCAATGGACATTGATTTTGAGAGAAATCAAATCAGCATTACCAAGACTTACTACCGGACAGAAAGGCAGGATGTGATTACGGAGCCTAAGACGAAGCAATCTGTAAGACTGATAGAAATACCGGAGTTTCTTAAGCAGGAGATTAAGGATTTTGTAGATGGTCATTATGGGATGCCGGAGAATGAAAGACTCTTCCCAATTGTACAGGAAGCGGTACAACACAAGATGAAGCACCAAATGGAGAAGGCTGGAGTAAAGAAAATCCGAGTTCACGATTTGAGACATTCTCATGTGGCGTACTTAATCAATAAAGGAATTGAGCCCATTCTGATAAAGGAGAGGGTAGGACACAAGGATATCCGTATCACATTAAATACTTACGGACACTTATATCCGAATCAACAAAGAAAAGTAGCGGATATGCTGGATTTTGAAAAAGAAAAAAGCCCTAACAGCGGCAACTGCTAGGACTTGTGATAACAGGAAAACCTCTGTCATCTATGTAATCACAGCATAAGTATAACAGAGGTTCTTCCGTGTGACAACGAGATTTTAGGAAACGGAGGACTTTATGGAAGAAAAGAAAACAGAACTGAAAATGATTAAGATGTCAGAAGTACAGTCGCAGGAGATTGAGTGGCTTTGGTATCCATTCATCCCTTATGGAAAGCTGACAATCGTACAAGGTGATCCGGGAGATGGAAAGACAACCTTGATATTAAATATTGCAGCCAAGTTATCCAAAGGAGAGGGATTAGATGATGCTATGAAGCTGAAGGAACCAATGAACATTATTTATCAGACTGCCGAGGATGGTCTTGCGGATACTGTAAAGCCAAGGCTTGAAAAGGCAGGTGCAGATTGTGAGAGGATAGTGGTAATTGATGAAAGCGACAAGTCTCTTTCTATGGCAGATGAAAGGCTGGAAGAAGCCATTATACAGACCGGAGCGAGGATGCTGATTTTAGACCCGATACAAGCTTATTTGGGCGGTGGCATGGATATGAACAGAGCAAATGAAGCAAGGGATATGACGAAGCGTTTAGGAGCTTTGGCAGAGAAATACAAATGTGCCATTATCCTTATCGGTCATATGAATAAGGCATCCGGCAATAAGGCGGCTTATAGGGGCATGGGTTCCATTGATTTCTTTGCGGTAGCAAGGAGCGTGTTGCTAGTTGGCAGAGTGGAAGGAGAACCCAATATCAGAGCAGTTGTTCAGATAAAAAATAATCTGGCACAGTTCGGGCATCCCAAGGCATTTGAACTGAGGGAAAGTGGTTTTAAGTGGCTGGGAGATTATGAGATTACAGCAGATGAAGTACTTGGCGGTATTGCCCCAAAAGCGAATAAATTGGAGCAGGCAAAGCAGATGCTTCGGGAGCAGGCAGAGACTTCTAATGCGGTACAGAGTAATGAGATTTTTGATATGGCTGAGGAACAGGGAATTTCTAAAAGAACATTGGAAAATGCCAAAAAGGAGCTGGGCATCAGGGCAAGAAAAATCAATAACTCATGGTATTGGGAACTAGATAAGATAAAGCAGATTTAAGGGAAGAACGCAACAATGCAGACTATATAAAATTTGCGGTGATGAACCTTGCAAGGTTGCAAAATGTATAGACATTGCGTTGTTGCGGTCTTGATGGAAAGGATGGATTGATAGGATTGAAAAATGTGCAGATTTCAGAGGAATTATTTATTGCACTCCTTAAATATCACTTGGTGGAAATAGATGATGTTTTACCGGAGATAAAGAAAGGTTTGGAAGAAAAATTGGAAGCTATGGTAAAGCGGGATTTATATACAAAATATAAGACTGCTCCAACCGAGGAAGAAAGAGAAAAGGCACGGCAGGAGTATCTGGAAAAGGTGGGAATGCACCGGAGCTTCCGATGGTAAATTTTTTCTTTCAGTGTGTAGGACGGGAGCGTGCCACGCTCCTGTAAATATGGTTAAGGAAAAAGTCGTGCGAGGGAACAAATGACAGGAGCCGGACTTTTCTTACAAGCCCTCGGCGT
>JAZNQI010000154.1:0-7816 GCA_045590095.1 Acetatifactor sp.
CATACTGATTTATTATATTCGTCCTCTCACAATAAGAAAATCCAGAATAATTTACTGGTTGATTTCTGAAGCATTTGTTGCTATTACTTTTTTCTTTTGGGGAATATTTATTGTTGGTCCTATTTGGTTTCAATAACATAACTCCCAATTTATGAGAAACAGCGAATCTTGCTAATGTAAGTCAAGTACTTTGAAGTTATGGAGGTGCAAATAAATGTATTTATACCACTATTATGAAAAAGAAATCGGTCCGTTTAAAAATCTTTCGGATTTGCCCCGGGAAGAGGCCAACGATGTGATAAGGCGTATTAAGGAAAGCAAACCGCATGTGCAGTGTGCCTCAAGAGATGAAGACTATATGTTCCGACGCAGGATGTACGAAGATATTTTGCGAAAAGAATTCATTAAAAAGGGAGGAATTGTGGAACGGGAAGCACCTCACTACATGGTGGTGGAACATAGCCCGTGGCTCACTACCTGGTTTGAGAATACCGCTTTTATAAAGATTCCCATTGAGGAGCTTGACGTACGAACCATCTCCTTTACTTACGGAGACTCCTTTCCCACCTTCAGCCCATGGCCGAGAGACGATGATTGGAAGGAATATCGCCGAAAATTATATACCTACGATGAGATACTGGAAGTTATCAAGAAATATGACCTGCCGCAGAAATGGAATGATGACGGCAAGCACGGTCCGGAGCGATATGTGGAAGCACATATTTGGAGTGACAAAACTATAGGGAAATATCTGTAAATGTTCAAAAGCAGAAATAACAAGTAGGAAAGCAATGACTTTACATTAATAATGCTTCAGCAGGAGGAATTATGAAAAAATCTCTGAATAAGAATCATCTTGTACTTATAACAGGTTTTCTGTATACAATAACTGCCTTGATAGTGGTTTTGTCCGCTTGGATAGTTGATTTACACAGATACGACTTGAGACTTACCATTTCCATATATGTTGCTCTTCGTCCATGGACGGCAATACTGTATTTGATAATTGCATTAGCTATGGAAATATGTATCTTTTTTTACATAAAGAAAACTCAAATGCCGCCTATCAGAAAGATTATCTATGGCATAATCTTTTTATGCGTTCTTGGGTGTGCTGTTTTTCCTTGTAACGGTCACTGGAGCGTCTTATCAGCAAGAATACATAATGCATTTGCGTATGGATTGATGCTGGTGGTAACAGTATCTTTTATAACTATGCTGATTATGTCCAAACCGAAACAACATAAAATTTTTTCTGTTTTGGGAATTTGCTACGCTACCTTCTTCATCGTCTCATATGTGATAGTGGGATTTTACTTTTTTATAATGACCCTGTTTATATGGGAAAATGTATTCATATATCTTTTACTCATTCAACTCTATTTAGAAAAATACAATGATTAATTTCGCAATTGCAAAATCTGCAAATGAGTTAAGCTTATGCCAAAACCGCAATCAATACAGACAGCAAAATTGCGGAAACAATTGCAAGCATTATCACTTTTGTTTTCCTTTTAACCTGCTCACCCATAGTACCGGTCAATGGGCTTGCCGGTTGAATGTCTTCATAGACCGGAAACTTTTTCAATTCTGACTTCAGCTCTACCAAGGTCATGTTTTCGGATGAAGAATTTACGTTTTGGTATAATTGATTCAATTTATCCCGATATACGTAATAACGGCTCACTACCAGTTGTAATTTATCACGTTCCGAGCGATAGGATTCTTCTTGTGGTGCCGGAACTCCTTTGCCTGTTTTTTCCACAGGTGGTAATCTTACAGGTTCATCATTCTCACGATTTATCCAAAGCAATATAATTGTCTTGGTAAAATTATAGATGTTTGCAGGTAACATACTGACATATATACATAACACAACAAAATTAATAATATCAAAAAAGAGAAATATTATCGGAGTATAGAGTACCGAAGATAAAATACTGATAACAACACTTAGTACGGCGGGCACACTGAGAAATCCCAAATAAACAAAAAAGTCATGTCTAAGGTTGGTCAAACGACGTTCCACACTGGCTAACTGTTGTTCTGCCGCCGTTATTTCCAAGTCGATTTTTCGCCTATACATACTAATCTCATACAGCACTTGTTGATTTGGCTGTTTAACGGCATTATCCATTATACGTTCTCCCTTCACTCGTTACTTGATGCATTATACTGCCTCAAGAAAAGACTATCAATGCCCTATTCCGTAATCACTACCACATTTGTCAAAGGATTCTCTGCAATGGGATTTCGTCTTGCATCCACATATCGTAGTTGTGAACAATTAAGTAATGGTGACAAGTCCGTTACATATCCTTCCCAAAGATCCAAATACTTTAGCTTCGGAAGATTTTTCACAAAGCGGATATCTGCCACCTGGTTCATGGATATATTCAATGTTTCCAAAGCTTCACAGCCTTGGAAGGTAGCCTCCGGTATCTTCGTCAACTCGCAACAGTACAATGATACTTCCTTTAAGTTTGCCAGATTGTTCAAGACAGACAAATCCGTCATATCATAATAATTCAAATTCAGCTTCTCCAAGGTAGTTGCCTCACAGAACATCCTCAAAACCTCTTGGTCATCTTCCCAGGTACCGTTATAATTATCTCCGAAACGTGTACCGGACAAATCCAATACCTTAAGATTATCACCTACATTTATTTGGGTTGGAGCAAATTCAAAATAGCAACTTGTTATATAAAGTTCCTCCAGACCATCCACTGCAAACAAGGTGTCTACCGGTTCATCAAACTCCACTTTATCAATGGTAAGCTTCTTAAGTTTAGGTAACTCCTGTAATAAGGCGAAATCCTCCATCTTCATATGCCAAGCATGGACTTGAGCAAATGTTAATTCTTCCAGATTTTTCATTTGTGCAATGGGATACAATACATCATCATAAAAGGTCAGACGCACTTCCAGCTTTTCCAATTGGTCCAACTCGTATAAAAAGTCCAGCTCATAAACGGTATGTAACGCCAGGGACTTCAGGTTTTTCAGCTTCCCGATTTCCTGATATTCCGGGTCCTCACCATACAGACTGTTTATATTTAACTCCAAAAACTCCAACTCCTGCAAGGTTCCCAAGCCGTCAAGATTACTCAACTGACTATTTTCTGATAATCTGAGGGTTTTCAGATTCTTCAAGTCCTTCACAAACCCGATATTCAAAATGTCCGTACAGGTGATACTCAGATTCTCCAGCTCCGTAAAGGATGAAATCACACTCAAGTCCTTAATGGCATTGTATCCGCCGTCAATGTATAAGCTTTTCAGACCTGTCAATGCCTTGAGAGGAGCGTAGCTTGTCGTCTCAAAGCAGTAGTTACAAAACAGGGTATCCAAGGTAGTGCATTTCACCACATGCTCCATATTATCTTCTTCGATGCCCTCAAGGAAGAGCTTTTTTAGAGATGTGAACTGCTCCAGACCGGCCAAATCACCACCGGATACTTTTAAAACCTCTATCTGCTCAACAGGCAGGTTTGTTTCCAGCAAAGTATCCAAATGCCGACCGCCATCCACCATGGTCAAATGCGGAAACGCCGCAAAATCTATCCTGTTATAATTGTTCAGGCTGATAGACGTAAGATTCGTAAAATTATTGATATCTCCGTAGATAAGCGGATAATCCTCCTTCGGATACGACAGAGTAATCTTCTGTATGGATTCCTCAAAATCCTTATTATAGCCAAAGAGAATATCCCCATTATAATCGGGCAGCTTTTCCCGATAATCCGGCTCATAAGCACGATAATCCTCCATACTATAGGATATGGTACAATAGTCCCAGTGGTCTTCCATTTTGAAGTACTTTATACTCTCTAACTCTTCTTTTGTCACTTCATCTGCAGGCTTACCAAACATGTAGTAAATTACCTGCTTCATAGTCTCCGAACGAAAACCGTCCCATTTTTCGGGTAAGTTATTATTTGAGGGAATATGGTCTTCATAATCTTCCCGGTTATTTCCTATATATCCTCCGTCTTCCGGCAGTTCTTTGGTTCCTGAAGAATCACCTGCTCCTCCCCTGACCAGTAAAAAAATAAGACCGCAAATCATCACAACCATCACCATAACGAACCCTATCGCTCCAATGGTATTTTTCTGTTGCGGACGTATCACTTTCGGCTTTGCCGTTTGCGCCTTCACCGGTTGCGGCTTTACAGGCTGCACCACCTTTACAGGTTCGCGGTCCTCTTTAACAGGTACCTCCGGAATTCTCTCCAAAAGCACGTTTACAATATATTTTTGTCCACAAAACTTACAATGTGCATAGACTTCATCCAGCATTTCCAAGTCGGCACCACAGTCCTGACATTCCAACTTGACCAACTCTCTACGTACATTCATTTTCGCTTTTTTGTTTTTCTTCACTTGTTCCCGGGCTCCTTTTATGACATATCTTATGAGGCAAAAACTAACTATCCTAGTAATTATAGTACGTTATAAGTCCTTTCGCAACAGACACTATGAGATACGCAGCCGGAATACATTGAATTTATAGTCTTCTCAACTCATATTCCTTTTTTTCTATCTTTTTCCTCAGCATATCGATATATTTTAAATTACTTTCAAATTTACTTCGGTTCGCCTTAGGATCTACATTGTATGACCAGGATCCTTGCTGATAAGCTTTGAGTCCCTTATCCAAATCTCTGTTATTATCTTCCAATCTTGAAATTTTACATCTGAAGTCATCGATTTCTCTAAGTATTTTATATCTTTGTTCTTCCTTTCGTTGCATCTCCCGTTCCTCTAACCTCTGCTTTTCATATTCTTCATACTCTTTTTCTCTCTGCCGGCGCTCTTCTTCTCTGTTTTGCATTTTATAGACATCATTCCCTGCGCTGCTATATGTATTTTCGGATGCCGCATAATCAGTTGAATAATCTCTCATAGAATATCGTTTCGAATATCCAACCCCGCACTTCACTTCAAGATGAAGAAATGCCGCTCCAACCAAATATATTACTTCAATCACTCCGAAACCGGTCGGAAGCAACAGTATAAGAATAATATTCAGTATATATTTTCCCAAGCGTCGTCCCTGAGCCAAAGACCTAAATGCCAAAAATAACTGAAACAGCACCAATATAATAACGAGCCAGGTCATGCAAAAAGAAACTCTTGAAAACATGGAATAGAATATATTGCGAGAATTATAAGTTTGTCCAAGTATATCAATCCATCCCCGAATCCACTTTCTAAAAAATAATACCAACGCCAAAATTACTGCTGACAAGCAAAATAATCCTTCTGTTTTATAAAATCCCTTTCCGTTATTTTTTCCATCGAAATCAAGTCCGCCACTGGGTACCATTTCATCCTTTTGGTAATAGCACAATACATATTGCATAGGTGTTCCTTTTCCCAGAAAATTCATAATGCTGTAATAAGCCCAATGCAGACAACCAACTTGTTCCACCTTTACATTTAAACCGTTTTGATAATTCGCATTAACCATCTTCGTCCATTGTTTTGGCTCTGATGCCTTCAACATATTAGCGGCCCAAGCTTCATATCGTGAATTAAACTGATCTGCTTGTTCATCATATCCTACTGCCATTTTCTCCTAATCTCCTTCCTTAATTTATTTCTTTCTGCCAAATAAACGAAAACCGTTTGATTTACTTTTTAAAGCCTCTTTTTCTGCTTTCTTTTTTTCCTCTTCCTCATCCAATAATCGGTTAAGATCCGGAAAGATTTCAGACATATTCATGTCCCCCAAAAACTGTAATTCCTGATTCATTGCGTCCTTTTTCATGTTGTTTTCTCCTTTTTCTATTATTTGTCATATAAGATTTCACCGCAGGCACTGCCCGCCCCCTTGCTCCTTATACTCTATAGATACAATCATTTTGTATTTGATTTTATAAAAAACCAAATTTTTTTATTTTTTTAATCAACTGCATTTTTAGTGTCCGATGATATATTGAAATCATATATCCGACAGTTTTTCCCACTATTTGACGTAAGGCTAGAATTAGAGTAAAATATATAAAATGCTAAATATTGGAGCTTCCGAAGGAGATCATCATGAACGAAATGAATAAATATGATATTAGCGAAGAACTCACATATCTTAACAATCTTATTAAGGAATACGGCGGCGTTGACAGCTATACTACGACACAAGCACTTACAATTTTTGAACTGATATGCAAAATGGTAAGCAAACTGGGCTTTAACCCTGAATGCAGGTCTGAATTCTTTAAAGGTGTTTGCCAAATTTTCAATCTCCAGTTTGTTAATATGAAAGATTATGAACACGGAAAGTATATTTTTGTCCCGAATCATGTCAGCGAATTTGACGGCGTTTTGTTCGGTATTCTAATCCCGCATATGCTGGTAGTTGCAAAGAGTGATTGGGGTTCTAATCCTCGTCTGAATGGCTTTGTTGAAAGGTTTTTCTCAATAGTTGGCATAGTAAGGAAAGATAACTTAAGTGGTATGAATGCATTAAAGAAATGTATCAGTCATTTAAACGAATCTCCGGATAGCGGCGTAACCATTTTTGTACAGCAGACTATTGCGGATATCGATATGACAATGCCTGAAGATATTGCATCAGGAGCATACTTAATCGCGCAGAAAACCGATGCTCAGATTATTCCGGTCTATTGCGAACAAGTCTCTACGGAACATCCCACGAGAATCATATTCGGCGACCCGATTATTTGCACAGACAAAAACGAATTTGGTGAGGCATGGCTGAAAAGCGAATTGGCACTTCGGGACTCTATTACCTCCCCTGCTGCCAGACCGCCCATATTATGCGAGAAGCATAAGCAACCCATAAGCCAGCGAGAATTTTAGGCGAGTTTGCAATACATTAAGAATGGGGGAAGAAAAAATGGCAACATTTAAAGAACGTTACCTTGCAGGTGAAATTGAATTTGAAGAAATTGACGAATATTCCTATCAATGGGGAATGAGTGATGATGAACGAACTTTAGCGCAATATCTGGGCCTAAATGCAGAGGAAGAAGATGCATGGGTCAGTATAAGTGAGGAAGCTTTAAAGGAGCTTTTGGATAAGCAGCGCAAGAAATGAGTTTCATTTTTGTAATCACCTGAAAACTCAGTAATATAGAATGTAAACTGCCACCGGGTAGTCAAGATGCGTAAAGCATCCGTTTTGAGCTTTGAGGGTGCAGGTTCCTTTACTTTTAATCAGGGTTCCTTATTTGTCTTGGGTGCCTGCTTGTGTTGGGGCTTTGAAAATTACTGTACCAAAATGATTAGTAACAAAAGCTCGGTTGAAATACCGGGAATAGTGAAGAGCATAGCCATGAGCATGAGTTAGATGACCATCAGCATGTGCATTATGCTTAGTGGAATTAGAGTATATGTTTTAAAATTTAAAATTATGCGAAACAGAAAGGAAACATATGGAAGTTATTTTTGCAGTAATTATCACCGGTCTGGGAGTCCTTTATCTCGTCGCCGCAGTCCACAACCCGGACTGGCTCATGAATAGTTATAAAGCAAGACATGTTATTGACTCTTTCGGGGAAAAAGGTGCACGAATATTCTATGGATTTATCGGCATATTCCTCACACTCGTAGGAATCATTTTTTTCTTTGCTTCTTTATGAAAAAATTTTAATATTATAAAACTCTACAGCGTGGATACCGTAGAGTTTTTATTTTTTACAACTAGCGGTATTTCAGATAGTCCAAAAACTTTTTTACTGCCAGAGAAGCATTTTTCTTGCTTCTTAACGCAAGACCGATATCACGGTAAGCAGGAACATCTAATTCTTTTGATAGAATCCTATATGGGACACGCCTTAAGATAAGTTCC
>JAZNQI010000155.1:0-29709 GCA_045590095.1 Acetatifactor sp.
TAAGATGATAATAAAAGCGATTGAAAGCAAGGTATTACAGTTAAGGGACGAACTGGTGTAAAAACATCAAACTATCAGTTCTGCGTTGCTTTTATTCTTGCTTGTGCTATAATGTCCTCATGGCAACACTTTGGCAACAGAAAATCAGTAAGCCAAAATAAAATGTGCAAATGAGGTAAAATATCGGCAGATTTTTAATAAAACTTAAACAAAATAGTTTAAGCTAAAGCAATAACTTGCCGAGTGGGAATAAAGTGAACACATGGACTGAGAGCAGTCAAAAGATAAAAGTGGCACCAACTGCAAGCTTGCTTGTAAGTTGGTGCTTATTTTGTCTTTTGGCTATTTGAAGGCATGGCACGCTACTTATGGAGGAGCAACGCGAGTCCATAAGGACGTGGCAGGACTGCTCGAAGGACATGGGAGGGTATTAATAAAGCCATTGGCCGAGAGCATGAATGCTTTCGGCCAATGGCTTTATTGATTTTAGACGTATAGGGCGCCAGCCCGCGTACGAGCGACTTTGTCGCGAGTTGGCGCATGGATTGTAGCGTGTATGTGCCTCTGGCAAGCTTGCTGGGAGGCACTTTTTTATTTGAAGGTATAGCGCGCTTGCGCGCGTAGTCAGTGACTGTAGGTCACTGACGTGCATCGCGGGTTTGTAGAGAGCATTTATGCTTTCAACCAATGGAACAGGTGTATAAATGTTGACAAAGAGTATAATTTATGTAATAATTTGATTGAACCACTGAAAGCGCGAATGCGTCGTAGGTGGTGTTTTTATTTCTTTGGATATATGACTAATCCGTATTTTTCGTGGCTAGCCTGTTCGTTTAGTATTCCACCGTGTGAAAATGTTGCCATAATACTTCTTACAAAGTCATTGTCAATTAATTTCCCAACACGATTAGGCAAAGATTTATGTTTATATTTTATACCATAGTATAGATGGGTAAAATATGATATAAAATCACAAATTTGTATAAAGTGTGATTCTTTTGAATCTTTATCTAAAACATCTTCAATCATATTCTTGATAGGCTTATTAATGTACCCTCCAAATTGAGATTGTATAGGATTATATGCACGAATAGCACGCGCCGTTTTTCTCATTGGTGCGATTCTTCCCTGGTCTGTAATTAACAAAAAGTTCCAACTTCCTTTGCTATCATTTTCTATTCTTTGAATATTATAAGTAAGTGCATTTTCTAATATGGGATAGTCTGGTGTAGTTATCAATGTCTTATCAATAATTACGTTTATTACAGATAAATTTAAAGATGAAATCATTAAAGTATAGCGTTTTAGAATTTCTATACGTTGCGCATGGGTCCACTTATATTCGCGATAAGGGTCCTTATCTGTTAAAAAATGTTTTGTGTGCATCTCTTGGCTTGAATGAAAACCAAATTCCTTTTTCAATTCTTGCCTAAAAGTTTTAATTGAATCGTAATTATTTTTCCATTCACTACTGGGCATATAAATGCTTGTTAAAATAAAGGTATCGCTGGAACTGGTATTAAGACCATCATCACCGGTTTCATCACAGTAAACAATTTGGGTTTCCATAGAGTCCTCCTTTTGTATATGCTTTTGTATTAAGTATTTTTCGGGGTATTGCTTTTGAGATAATTTCTTTTCTGAACTTTTTGATTAATTCACACGATTTATAGATATTCTCTTTGTTCTTCAGTGTAACAAGTATATGATGCTAATTCAACACTTTTTTAATCAGTTTAACATTAAAAATAGTTTTAGAAGATAGCAATGACAACAAAATGACAATACAATTCTTAAAAAATCGTACTTGAATATTCCTAAATTAAAAGTATAATTAATGATAATTCTGCGGCTAAATAGGAGGAATATTATGAAGTATACACCGGATGCGGAAATTTGGGATTTGTATAGTGAAAACAGAGAACTTCTTGGGAGAGACCATATAAGAGGCGAGCAGCTCCCGATAGACGGATACCATTTGGTAGTGCATGTGTGGATTCGAAATTCCAAGGGAGAATATCTTATTTCACAACGTTCTGCCAATAGATCCAGATATCCTCTTATGTGGGAATGTGTAGGAGGTTCGGTTATAAAAGGAGAAGATAGCTTGCAAGGGGCACTCAGAGAAGTAAAAGAAGAAGTAGGGATTGATCTGGAACCGGACAAAGGACATGTTCTTTTTACAAAAGTACGTAAAATCATGGAAGGCAAAATCGTTAATGATATTGTAGATGTTTGGCTGTTTGATTATGACGGAGAGGTTAACTTAAGTAATGCTACAACGGATGAAGTAGCACAAGTCGCTTGGATGAATAAGGAGCAAATTAGAGAATTGCATGAACAAAAAATGTTTGTATGTACTTTGGAGTACTTCTTTACAGAAGTAATTTACATAACAAAAAACGGCTCAAAATAGGTAAAATATGTGCTTGAAAAAGTACAATTTTTACCTTTATAGATGTAATAGATGAGTTATAATTTAATATAAATAGGAGTAAAGATAATAATATTATGAATAATAAAGCAAAAGTCAGAATTAATTCCATAGTTCTTGTAATCATGATCACATTATGTATGGTTGGTTGCGGAAAAAAGGCAATTCAGCAAAGTGCTGAAGAAATCGCACTTCATGGTGAATGGTGTTATGTTCATGATGAGAAGCAAACGGTTGCGGAGTTCTCTGAGGATGGAAGTGCTGAGTTCGAGGGAGAGAAGTATCAGTACACTTGTGATGGTGAGTACATAAATTTAACGGACGAAGCAGGTAACGTCAAAAAGTTACGCTACTTGACAGAAGGCGAAAAGATGTACGTGTACATACAGAGTACATATACTCGCCAAGCGGAAGGCGGCGGCTCCGGTATCGTGGGCATGTGGCGCTGTGAGGATAAGGGTTGGACTTTTGAGTTTTCAGATAAGGGAACTTTTATGGAGGAAGGTTCATTTACCGGATATTATGAAGTAAATGAAGAAGCAAAAACAGTAAAACTTATGTACGGAGAAGCTCTTGCAGATACAGTATTCTTTTATGAATTAACAGAGAATGAACTCTTTGTGGAGTATCCGTGGCTTATGATTAAAAGGTGAGAACAGGCAATGAAGCCTGCTTACATAAACTTTATTTCATATCTATAGGAGGGAAAAATGAAAAAGTTATTAGCATCATTATTAGCTGGAGTAATGGTATTTTCTCTGGCAGCATGTGGTGGCAGCGACTCAGAAGACGGTAAGACAGATCTTACTATGTGGTGTATCGCTACCGAAAGTGACTCAAACCGTCATTCTTATGAAGCTTCTATCGCAGATTTCGAAGCAGCTCATCCTGAAATCAATTTCACATGGGAAGCAATCGAAAACGAAGCTTACAAGACCAAGATTAAGGCAGCAGTTTCAGCAAACGAAATGCCTGACATCTTCTTTACATGGTCTTGTGCATTCTTGGGAGATTTCGTATCAGCAGGTCGTGTATACTGTGTAGACGATGTTTACGCTACTTACAAGAACGAACTTCCTGAAGTTATGATGGGTAACGTTAAGTACGACGGAAAGTACTACGGTGTACCTATGACAATGAACATCGTTGGTATGTTCGCTAACATGGACCTTCTTGCAGAAGTTGGTTACAATGAAGTTCCTGCAACTTATGATGAACTCATCGATTGTTGTGATAAGCTTGTAGCTAAGGGAATCATTCCTTTTGGTTGCTCAGGTAAGGAAACCTGGTGTGTAACTGAGTATCTTGAGTCTATCATCGAGAAGACCGCTGGTGCTACCGCACTTAACGATATCTTCGCAGGTAGAGCTTCTTGGAACAATGCAGACGTTGCTAAGGCAGTTGGTATTTTCCAGGAAATGATCGAAAAAGAATACTTCGATCCTAACGGTATTGCTCTTTCAAATGATGAAGTTAAGGCTAACTTCATGGCAGGAAAGTATGCATTCTACATGAACGGTACTTGGAACTGTGCAGACTTCGCTAAGGCTGGTCTTGATTTCGTAAAGGTTTCTGAGTTCCCTGTAATTGATTCTTCTAAGTCTCAGCTTGGCGAACTTATCGGTGGACCTTCAGATACTCTTGCAGTAGCAGCAGGTTCTGAAAATGCTGAAGTAGCAGCTAAGGCAGCATTTGAATTAGCTAAGGGCATCTGCCACTATGGTTACCTTGATGGTTGTGGTCTTCCTGCATGGACACCTGACTACGATACCTCAAGTGTTAATCCTTTAACTCAGTCAGTATCTGAAATTTGTGCAAACGCTAGCCAGTATGTATTGTTTGGTGATACAGCTATGTCAGCAGATACCGCACAGATTTACCTTGACTATGTTGCAAAGATTTACTCATCTGAAATCAGCGGTCAGGAATTCGTTGACGGTCTTGTAAAAGATATTAAGTAATTTTCTTGGAAACATGAATTTAAAGCGGTTCTTATTTGGGTATCCTGTGAGAACCGCTTTTTTAAAGGAAGACGAGATATGAAGAAAATATATAGCAGTAAATGGAAAATAGCTTTCTTTATGGCACCGGCGTTGATTTTGTTTGTCGGAATTTTGATATTGCCTATCTTTATGTCAGGGTATTACAGTTTCTTCGACTGGAAGGGATATGGCCCTAAGACATTTATTGGATTAGAAAATTATAAGGAATTGTTTACAAGTGAAAACATTGGTTTCATCAAAGCCTTTGGAAACGCATGTATACTTGCGGTTATTTCAGTTGTGATTCAGCTTCCCCTTGCACTGTTCCTTGCACTTATGTTGGGTAAGGGAAGAAAAGGTGAAAGAGGATTCCTTTCAATATATTTTATGCCGGTATTGATTTCAACCGTAGTAATCGGTCAGTTGTGGTTAAAGATTTATAATCCTGAGTATGGTGTTTTAAATGTTGCACTGCGAGCTATGGGATTGGAAAGTTGGACCAGACTGTGGTTGGGGGATCCCAATACGGCCTTGGGTGCGGCTTTTGTGCCTACTGTGTGGCAGTATGTTGGTTATCACATGCTTCTATTGTATGCGGGAATCAAGAGCGTTCCGCCGGAATATCGCGAAGCAGCTATGATTGACGGTGCAAGTGAAGGTCAGGTGAACCGATACATAGTAATACCGTATATCAAACCGATTTTGAAAATCAGTACTATTTTTGCAGTAACCGGTTCATTTAAATCATTCGACTTGATTTATGTATTGACGAATGGAGGACCGAACCATGCGACAGAAGTGCCCAGTACACTTATGATTAGTATGTTATTTAAGAGAAACAGATATGGTATGGGTAGTACCATAGCGCTTCTTTTGATTGTATTATGTTTCGTAGCAGCACTGGTTATTAGTGCAATCTTTAAGGAGAGGGGGGACGATTATGGCACAAAACGAAAAAAACGTAGCGCAGTTAGTGAGACAGAAAAGAATTAAAGAAACCTTAGTCTACATCGTGCTGGTTATTTGGATGCTTATTAATTTGTTCCCGATTTATTGGATGTTCACGTTCTCCTTGAAGAATAATACAGAAATCTTTGGTGAAAACGTAATAGGACTTCCGAGAGAGTGGTTATGGTCCAATTACGAAAAAGCCTTAAAGGTCGGTAACATTTTCAGATATTTCCTGAATAGTACCTTGGTAGCAGTTGTAACAATTGCTGTAGTTATGATTGTAGCTCTTATGGCTACTTTTGCCCTGACAAGATTTTTCTGGAAGGGCAGAGAAAAGATGAATAGTTTCCTGATGTTGGGACTTACTATTCCGATTCATGCTTCTATCGTACCTATTTATGTTACTTTATCCAATTTGCATTTGCTCAGTACATATACCTCCCTAATTATTCCCTATGCCGCGTTCTCGCTGGCAATGGCAATATTAATATGTACTGGGTTTATGCAAGGGATACCGTTTGAACTTGATGAAGCAGCTTGTATTGATGGTTGCGGTACGTTTAAAATTTTCTTTAAAGTGATTGTGCCTCTGATGAAACCGGCAGTGGCTACCGTTTCAATTTATACTTTCCTGCAGTGTTGGAATGAGCTTATGTTCGCAAATATCTTTATTAGCGACACTGCTCATAAGACTTTGCCGGTAGGTGTGCAGGCCCTTTCCGGACAGTATTTGACGGAGTGGGGACCGGTAGGTGCAGCAATGGTTTTGGCAACATTCCCAATGTTGATTTTCTACATCTTCTTCAGCAAGAAGATTCAGGACAGCTTTATTGCAGGTGCAATTAAAGGTTAACTTGTTTTCATATTAGGATTGTGATACACTTATCTATAAGAGGGAAGCGATATGATTTTTGATAAATTATGGAACAAGTGTAAATATTTTAAATCCTTGAAGCAAAAGACATTGTTTTTCTATATCATCCTGTTTGGCTTTTTCAGTATAGTGTTTGTCGCTTCTTTTTCGATTGTCTTAAGAAGAACAAATATTGATTACAGAACGAGAGCTTCGGAAACAGCTGTAAACAATGTGGTTTCAACGGCAAATTCCACAGTCCAAAATTATAACTACATATCCAGATTGATTATGGTAAATGATCGTGTTGTCAGCTTTCTCAAATGTGAGGAAGCTGACAAAAGTATGTCTTACGAAGCCCGTATGGGAATGTATGAGATATTGAATCACCACGGAAATATTAACTATATTGAGTCAGTTTATATCTTTCGGAAAGATGGCGAATATGCCAATACCGGAAAGAATGAGTATGTTATCGATATGGATTCGGATGGGTGGCAGTACATTCTGGAGGCGGACGGCGGTAAGACACTTTCTATTAACGGAAACGGAATTATTAGAAAGAAGGATGGTAAGAACACGCTTACCTTTGCCAGAGCAATCAATGACATTTATACACAGGAACTGTTGGGTATTTTAGTAATGAATATATCCAGCAGTTGTTTTAATGAAATAATGTCTATTCAAAAAACGAGCGGAATGTGCGTGGTGGATACAAACGGAACATATTTGTGCGGCGATGAAGAGATTGCAAATCTGTACGTTGATGCGTACAATAATGATGAGGTGGTTAAAAAGAATATCCGTTTCCGCGGAAAGAGGGCTGCCTTCACAGCAAAGAAGACGAACGATTCGTTGATTGTCATGTGCTGTACGGATACAAGTGCAACGCCATTGCCTATTGAAATTTTATTTGCCATGCTTATGACATTCGGTGCATTGCTTTTATCTACTGTAATATATATTCTATTTGTTCAAAATAACATTACCAAACCTATTCTGACATTGGACGTTGCTATTGTGCGAACAAAAGCAGAAGGGTGGCTTACTCGCATTGACGAAGAAATGCCGGATGATGAAATCGGTCGATTAGCGGAAAGTTATAACAGCATGATTGACTATATGAATGAATTATTCGAACAGTTGCTGCAGGAAGAAGAGGATATTCGAAAAGCCGAAATGATGGTATTATATGAACAAATCAAGCCCCATTTCTTATACAATACCCTGGAAACGATTCGTTATCTTGCCATACAGGAAAATGCAGTGCAGGCAAGAGATGCACTGGAGACATTGGGAAGCTTTTATCGTAACTTTTTAAGCAAAGGTAAGCGAGAGATTCCTTTTCGCAATGAACTTAGAATCATTCATGATTATCTGGCACTCCAGAAATTGCGATATGCGGAGAGCTTTGCAGATGAATATCAAATTGAGGATGCAACTCTCGATTATATGGTACCTAAGTTGATTTTGCAACCTTTGGTGGAGAATAGTATTTATCACGGAATAAAGCTTAAAGGAGAACCGTGCATCATACGGATAACGGCGAAGATGAGCGAAGAGGGATTACATATATTCATCTACGATACGGGCGTGGGAATGAGTGAAGAACAGATCCAAAAGGTTTTGAAAACAGAACGGGAAGAGGATGAAGAAACTGTTCGAAAGAGTCACAACGGATTTGGTTTGGCAGGAACTATTGACCGTATTCGTTATTACTGTAATAGAGATGATGTTGTTTCGATACGTAGTGAAATGGGTGAGTACACGGAGATAGAGTTATTTATCCCGAAAAACACTCAGGAGAGAAGGCGTGAAGGGGAGGAATAAGGAATGAGGAGAGTCATGATCGTTGATGACGAGATGCCGGTTAGAAAACTATTACAGGCATCCATAGACTGGGAAGCGTTAGGTCTTGAAGTAGTGGGGGAAGCCGCCAGCGGGATAGAGGCAATCAATATTATTGATGACGTGAATCCGGATATTGTGTTTGTTGATATTAATATGCCTTTTATGAACGGCATTGAGTTTACCAAGATGGCGACGTCACGTTACCCTGATTTGTATGTGATTGTTCTTACTGGTTTTGATGATTTTGAGTATGCTCGTGAATGTGTACGCCTTCCTGTAGTAGAATACATGCTCAAACCCATTGTCAGAAGCGAAGTGGAAGAAGTTCTTAAACGTTTGGTTGCCGAATTGGATAAGAGAACTTCGGGCGAGAATTGTTCGGAACAGGAAGAGTTGGCACTTAATTCTTTCGAAATACAAAAAATTGTTAATTATTTGAAAAGCAATTTCAAAGATTCCACTATTAATCTTGCTTCTGTTGCGCAACAGTTTGGCTTTAATGCCTGCTATTTGAGCAGAAAGTTTAAGAAAGAAATGGGAGTGAGTTTCTTAGAATATCTGATGAAATGCCGGATGGAACATGCCATAGAATTGAAGAAGAGCAACTTGAAAATGTTTGAAACGGCAAATGAAGTGGGTATACCTGACCCGAATTACTTTGGCAGATGTTTTAAGAAATACACAGGAATCAGCTATTCCGAGTACATATAATGATTTGCCGATATTATTTAGCGAGATAAAGGGGTGGCTCTATGATTCAAATGATTGAAGAAATCAATGGTAAGGTAAATGATTTTATTTGGGGTGTGCCTGCCATGATTTGTATTATTGGTGTAGGTTTATGGCTCAGTTTGCGAAGTGGTTTTGTACAGATTCGTAAATTTGTTGTAGCCATGAAGGAAACCATCGGCCGAATGTTTCACAGGGAGGTTGCTGCGGAAGGTGCAGTGACTCCGTTTCAGGCAGTGTGCACTGCTTTGGCTGCAACGGTAGGAACAGGTAATATTGCCGGTGTGGCAGGTGCAATTGCATTGGGCGGTCCGGGTGCAGTATTCTGGATGTGGATTAGTGCACTGTTAGGAATGTGTACGAAATTCGCAGAAGTTACACTGGCCGTTCATTTCCGTGAAAGAAATGTCCAGGGCGATTGGGTAGGCGGACCGATGTACTATATTAAGAATGGTCTTTCCAAGAAATGGCATTTCTTGGCTTACTTGTATGCCGGTCTGGGTGTTCTGACTGTATTTGGTACAGGTAATGCTACACAAGTAAATACCATCACTGCTTCTATTGATACGGCACTTTTAAATTATAATCTGATTTCGCAGGATTCCGTTTACGGTGTGAATTTGGTGCTGGGAATATGTATTGCTATCATGGTGGCAATGGTACTGTTGGGTGGCGTGAAGCGTATCGGCAAGGTTACGGAGAAGTTGGTTCCTTTTATGGCTCTCTTATATGTGGTGCTGGGCATTGGAATTATTGCTGCGAATATTACAGAAGTTCCGGGAGTGTTTAAAAGTATTTTTGTGGGAGCATTTACTCCTGCAGGATTTACCGGCGGTGTGGTAGGAAGTATGTTTGTCAGTATGCGACGCGGTGTATCCCGTGGTATTTTCTCCAATGAAGCAGGGCTTGGTACCGGTTCTATTGCACATGCAGCATCTGATACCCAAGAACCGGTAAAGCAGGGATATTTTGGTATCTTTGAAGTATTCTGCGATACAATCATTATTTGTACATTGACTGCAATGGCAATTCTTCTGGGAGTATCGGATATTAACTACGGCGTAACTGCAGGTGCAGAATTGACCATCAGCGGTTTTGTCAATACATATGGTAGTTGGGTATCTGTTTTTACAGCGATTGCGATGTGCTGTTTCGCCTTCTCCACCATCATTGGTTGGGGATTATATGGTACCAGATGCCTGGAGTTTATCGTTGGCAGTAAAGTAAATAAGATATTTATGATTTTGTATTCTCTGGTGGCAATATTGGGAGCGACTGTGGAATTGGATCTTTTATGGGGGATTGCAGATACTTGTAATGGCCTGATGGCTATCCCGAACTTGATTGCGCTATTCTTGTTGAGTGGTGTGGTAGTTAAATTGGTGAAGGCGCATAAATAGAAGAGGAAATTATTGCAGCAGATGGTGTGTATCACCACCTGCTGTTTTTATGTGATAGAAAATTGCGTGAGTACGGTGGTGGGGGTTAAAAAGAATTGCCCAGTAATACAAAGTTCAAATCTATTGACAAATCTAGACTATTGCGATAGTATAGACTATAGCAATAGTCTGAGGGGGATTTGTATGAAAGATAAACTTTTTGACAGTGAAGCCAAGATAATGGAAATTATTTGGGAAAGAAGTCCTATTTCTGCAAAGGATATTAGTTTGATTGCTGCTGAAACGATTGGATGGAATAAAAATACCACTTATACAGTAATTAAAAAGTTAGAAGCAAAAGGATTTGTTAAACGGGAAGATCCCGGCTTTATTTGTACTCCGCTTGTATCACAAACTCAAATGCAAAAGGTGGAAGCAACTTCTCTAATAAAGAAAGTGTTTGGTGGCTCACGCAAGGCGTTATTTTCTGCTTTGCTTGAGGATGAACCGTTATCTGAAGAAGAAATCAACGAGTTACGTAAGCTGATTGATAATGGGTGATAAATATGCTACAAGAAGTATTTTATTGGATATTTAACATGAGTATAACAGCTACGCTGACCGGTTTATTTATTATGCTTGTCAGGCGGATAAAAAAGATTCCGAGAAGGATTACTGTGTTTCTATGGATAGCTCCTTTTCTGCGAATGTTATTTCCATTGGGGTTGAACAGTTCCTATAGTTTAATGACGTTATTATCTAAAATTAACACAAAAACTGTCATAGTGTATCAGCTGAATGATGATGTGGCCGTTTCAATGATGAATAGTGTAGGGGTAGCAGATACGTACTTTCCGATAACTTATAAGGAAAGAGTTCTTGAAAATATATTTGGTGTGGCGTCTGTTATATGGATAATCGTTGCATTTGCTATTCTATTGATGTTGGCATTTGCATATGTGGCATCGGTTTATGAAATCAAAGATTCAACATATTCGAGAGATAATATTTATTTTTCGGAGAAAATTATCTCTCCGGCAGTATATGGCATTGTGAAGCCTAAAATTATTTTACCCGCATCATATAAAGACGGAAATATAGAGCTTATTATATTACACGAAAAGACACATATACGCAGTCGGGATAATTTGTGGCGGATTATTGCATTTATAATTGTCTCGGTGCATTGGTTTAATCCATTCTGTTGGTTGTTTCTAAAAGGTTTTTTTACCGATATTGAATTGGCTTGCGATGAACGCGTTCTCACAAAGCTGGGGGCTAATCGTGTAAAGGAATATGCATTATTATTGTTGGAAAGCATACAAGGAGCGACCATACTTGCGTCTGCCTTTGGTGGTGCCAAAATGCGTGCACGAATTGAGAATATACTCTCTTTTAAGAAATTGACTTGGTTGTCAATCACAGTATTTGTACCACTGATTGGTGTTGTTTTTTATGTATTACTGACGAATGCTGGATGAAAGGAGAAAAAGTATGAAAAGCAAACCGTTTAGCAAATATTACCTGTTTTCTTGTATTGGTGTTTTAGTAGCTTCGTATTATCCTCTATCAATGGGAGTACGGGTGATTGTCGATATGCTTATGGATGGGTTTGTGTTAAAAGAAAATTATCCCAAATATATCATCCCATATACTCCTATATGTATTGCTGTTATCATCGGCGTTTTATTAATGCCTGCGTGCATGAAAGTATGTAAGAGGTTTGCCCTTGCCGGTGGCGCTACCATAGCAGTAGGAGTATTCTTTTTATTCGAATTACTATTTGAGAGAGAGGTTGTTGTAGCCACTGCAGAAACAGTATCGAAACTCGAAGATTGGCAGATGTTTATGTGCTATATTCCTCCGGGAGGATGGGGGGATAACGTGACTACATATAAAACACAAACGGCGGTTGATATCTTGATGGGAGATTATAATCCGGCATTCAAAATGCATTTTTATATTATTTCTATTGTACTGGTTATTTCTATTTTGAATTGTCTGTATGGTTTTGGACAAATGATTAGAACAAGTGAAAAGAATCGTTGTAAGGCCTTGGTATTGCAAGCAATTTGTACTTTCATCTTCCTTGGTTTGTGTATACTCGCTTGTTTTACCGCGTTTTGGAGGGACGGAAGCATTCAAGTATCGCCCTTGTCGGCTGCACTAATGACACTATTCTTTATCTTGTTGGGCGTAACTGCCGGAATATTTGTTGGTTCATTTCTTATGGGTAAGTGCAAGTTTCTTTCGATTTGGATACCGACAATTGTTGCTTTTGTGATGACACTTCTCATGTATATCGGCGAAATGATCTTGCTCAATGGTCATTTGTACAACTTTGGCGCGGGATTTTTGTTTAATGGCTTGCCGGGAATAATTCTTGCACCTATAGATTTGTTAACTATTATAGTGGCAGCATCTTTAACTGCTTTGATTTTTGCGTTGCTCAATGATTACAGAAGAACTCGTCTTATTTTTGCGGGTAGCAGTGTTGTTGTTTTACTTGTTGTACTTCTTTTTGCTGTTATTTTACTTGGCGGAAATAAAGAAAGCATTGATAGCAGTAAGTTAACAGAAAGTGAAGGTTCTGATGAATCCACAATGCGGTACAGCACTGTACAGGTTTTGGAGAAAACATCGGGTGCAGAAGAATCAACTTATAGGGTGGGTGCTTCTTTGCCAAGTACTGACTTTTCTTCCATAGGGAAGGTGCTTGAAGAGAGCATTACAAAAGAATGGGAAACGTATGATAATATGAGCGTAGAACAACGAATGATTTCGAGTAAGCTTTGGGGAGTGGTTGGTGTTCAAACCGATACATGGAGCGAATGTGAAGAGACAATTGGGTTTGCAATATATAATCCTCTTGAGTCACTTGATTGGCTCAGTAAGACCGGATATTTTGGTATGGAAAGTATGGACCCTGATTTACAAGTAAAACATGTACAAGCAATTGTTAATACTGCAAAAAGCAATGATAAAAAGATAAACGAAATAAATATCACTGCGGGCTACAATAGTGATAGCATTCGAATTACGTTAGCAGCAACTCTTTCAGCAAATTCCGGAACTTATGTGACAGGAAGTGCTTGTAACGGATATGCTACGTATGAACAAAATACAGTGACTACGAAATCCGGTATTCCTGTGTTGATTGTGACTACCAATGAAACAAATAACAACGGATACTACCATGGAGATTATTTTGACCCCACTGCTTATTGGGTAAAAGATAACGTATTTTACACGCTTCGCGTATTCGGAGACGAAATAGATAAGACTGATATTCTGGAGATTCTGGAGCGAATCCTTGAGGAAATATAATTAATCATCAATATATTGCTATCTTGCCCGCCGCAACCTCTGGTTGCGAAAAAGAACCTGAAAATTGGTGGAAAATCTACCTCTGTTTTTGTACAATAAAAGCAACAAAAGCAGGAGGTAGATTTTTTGATGAAACTATCCGAAAAAATCGTACAACTAAGAAAAGCATATAGTATGACCCAGGAGGAGCTTGCCTCCAAATGCAGTGTAAGCAGGCAGTCCATATCCAAGTGGGAAGCGGACATTGCATTGCCGGAAACGGAGAAATTGTTGCTATTGGGGGACCTCTTTCATGTTTCCATGGACGTACTTTTAAAGGATGAATTGTCATTAAGTGAAGTGAAGGAAGTTCATAGTTGCGGAAATAATGCCGTTCAGGAAAAGAAGCAGGAAGTTTATGAAGGGACGCTGATTAAAGAAAGTGTAACAGACGATTCTATCATTGACCTGATAAATGTACATAAGATTGAATTGTGGAATACCGGCGGAAATCCTAAATATTGGACTGTATTGTTCTTTACCAGCGATAAGAAAGACTTCCCCGAGCGGATAGCAAAAGTGATGAGTACGGACCCTGATAATGGCGGTAATTGGTTCGTTGATTTTAAGGCCGGGAATGTAAAATACATTGTTTTCAAAGACAAAATACTGAAGTATCAAATTGGCAATGCGAAAGAAAAAGATTATGTATGTGCTGAATGTCGTAAGCTGGGTATATCGGATGCGGAAATGAATTGGGAGGAGTAGATATGCGGGTTCTATTGACATCAGCGGGTTTAGAAACAGAAGAAATCAAAGAATACTTTGTGAAGATGTTAGGCAAAGATGTGGCGGAGGTAAAGGCGTTATTTATTCCTACAGCAGCGATAGATGCAGGAGCAATAGCGGTGTTGCCTAAATGCATGAATGATCTGTTAAAGTGTGGTATTCGAAATGAAAATATCAGAGTCTTTGATTTGCATACAGGAATGAAAATGACTGAACTGCAGAAATACGACGTGGTATATTTGTGTGGAGGGAATACTGCTTATTTGCTTGAAAGAGTAAATGCAACCGGATTTAGTATGACTCTGATGGAGTATATTAAGGGGAACGGAATGGTAATCGGTGTGAGTGCCGGAAGTCTTATTTTTTCTAATAATTTGACAGGTAATTTAGGATTAATAAATACAAGATTGGATGTACATTGTCCGAATGGAGAAGTGCGCGGTAAGGTAAAATATCCGTTAATGGATAATATCAGATTAACTAATACTTGTGCCCTTGTCATACAAGAATTTCCTGATGGATTAGAGATAATAGGAGTGTAGGGGGAGATATGTATAGATTAGGAATAATTGAAGAAAGTATCGATGATAGAAGTATATTAAGTGGTTTGATGCCCTATTTTGTGTCACAACGTACTGAAAGAGTACCGGAGGATGAGTGTTTGGTTTGGCATATAAACGAGTACCATGTTGCGGAGAGTGAGATAGCGGATATAGCAAACATGCTAAAGAATCATATCAAACAAACATGGTACTGCCATGCCTTTAATGATGAAAAAATGTTTGTGGTATTAAAAGGCAGATGGTTTCAAATAGCCTTAAAAAGAGACGAATCATGGGATGAGATGATAGCGTATGGAGTGACCGAGGCAAAAGTAGAAAGAGGATATTTGGAGACGATACCGCTGCATATATGAATACGTGAAAAGCTGTAAAGGGAGCCAATAGTTTGATTTGTTTGCTATTGGTTCCGTTTTGATACGAAAGTTGCAAAAAATAACAGTTGACAAATGCAACTAATAAAACTATAATAAGAAAAACACATTAATTTCAAACGGAGGTCATAATATGGACTTAGTGAAACAATTTCGTGAAAATACCAGACAGTTAGAGTGTCATTTGGGTAACATCAATAGTGCCGACTGTTGCTGTTGCGGTATAAATAAAACACAATGCTTTTTGATAGTAGAAATTGGAAGAAAGCCGGATATCTCCGTAAAAGAGCTGGCGGAAATAATGCGAATTGATAAAAGCGGTATCAGTCGGTTGGTTGAAGATTTAGTGCAAAAAGAATATGTAACAAGAAAGCCTTCAGCAACGGACAGACGTTTCGTTACCCTTAATTTATTGCCAAAGGGGCAGGAGCGCTTTGAAAAGATTGAGAATGACATGTATTACAAATTTAAAGAAGTATTGGAACAAATACCGGAAGATAAACGCATGCAAGTAGTGGAGTCTTTAAAAATATATAGTGATGCATGCAGAAAAGTGGAGGAATAATAAGATGAATAGTGTAGAAAAAGCTCGGAATTATTTCAAGAATGGATTTAATTGTTCACAGGCAGTGTTTACAACATTCGCCGTAGATATGGGAATGTCAGAGGAACTGGCGCTGAAGGTGGCAACCCAGTTCGGTGGCGGTGCGAGAAAGGGAGAAATGTGTGGTGCTGTATCCGGTGCATTAATGGTGCTGGGGCTAAAATATGGTCACTGCCATTATGATGCACCGGAAGAAAAATCAAAAGCATACAAGATTGCAGAGGATTTTATGAATCGCTTTATAGAGAAGAATGGGACGGTTGTGTGCAGAGAATTGCTGGGGTATGATTTGACGAAACCGGAAGAGGCGCAAAAGATAAAGGAACTGGGTTTGTTTCAAATTACATGTCCTAAAATGATTCAATGCGCAACGGAGATAGTGGAAGAGATGTTACAGGAATAAATATGTATTTTGCTCCTTGACCTTACCCCAAGGGTAAGGTTTATACTGGGATTAAGATTAATCGAAAACAATTATTTAATACCAAAAAGCTCCCGGGACCTTTCGTAAGGAGGAACATATGAACCACTATTATACCATCGGTCAGTTAGCGAAACTGGCCGGAATATCCACCAAAACCCTGCGTGTCTATGAGCGGAAGGGTTTGCTCATACCGCAGCGTAATGAAGATAATGATTATCGCTTGTACGGTGAAGAAGCAGTAAAATCTTTAGAAAAAATCCAGTTGTTGAAGTATTTGGACTTTTCATTAGATCAGATTGCGGTCTTTTTGCAAATGTATGAAAATGTCAGCAGAGAAAAAATGTTGATAGAGCAGAAACGGTTGTTAGAGAAGAAGAGGGAACAGCTGAATACGGTGATAGCGCATGTGGATAGAGCTGTGAAGGAGTGCCAAATTGGTGAATCGGATGGAAATACATTTTTGAAATCGTTGGGTAGCATTGTGAAAAATCAGAGAGCGGATGAGCTTGTTGGAAGTTTGATGAAGCATGGGTTCGAACCATACGGCTGGTCCAGATTTATTTTTGATACTGCTAAATTACAGTCGTGTATGCAGGTGTTGGATGCGGGAGCGGGCTATGGAAACCTATGGCGTTATAATCAGGACCGCTTACCGGAGAACCTTCAGGTAACCTGTGTGGATAGACATAATACCCATATGGATACCTTTTGTGCATATGTAGAGGAAGGTAATCTGGCTGAAAAGGACAAAAACAGTACATTTTCCTTTGCATGGGGTGATATGGAAATTATGTCCATAAAAGGACCGTATCATCGCATTTTCTTTAATCATGTGGTTTCGCATATTAGCGATCGAAAGGCTATGTACCGAAAGTTTTCGAAAGCTCTTGCCAAGGATGGTGTCTTTGTTTGTACCTGGGGTGGACTGCTTTTTTATGAAAATTTGCAACCACTATTACATGATTTCTTTGAAGAAAATGAGTTTGCGGAGTTGGACACGCAATATCGTAAGCACAGAAGGCATGTAGAAGAATGGGAAGGGGAGTTACATGAGGTATTCCCGGTAGTGGAAAAGCATGCTTATGTGATAACGCTTACGTTTGAAACGGCAGAGGAGTTTACGGATTACATTCAGCAGGTATGTCGTCCGGTGAGGGAACAACTGGAACTTAGAAGAAGTGAGTTTATTAAGTTTTTGGAGCAATTTAGGACGAAAAACGGTCAGTTTGCATTTCAAAGAGATACCTATCTATATTGTTGTGAGATGATAGAGAAGGGAATGGAGGTAAAATGATATGTCGACTTGGGTTACACATTTGATGGTTGCAGATAAGGTATTGCAACAAATTTCGGAATTAAGTAAGCATGAATTCCTGGTTGGCAATATTGCACCGGATTGTAATGTAGAAAATGAAGATTGGACAAGCTTTACTCCTTCAAGAGAAGTAACACATTGGATGAGTGAAGGTAGAAAGGTTGCAGCGGATTGCGACAGATTTTTGCATGAATATGTAGAAAAGAGTGAAAAACTCGATAAGAAAGAAGAGTCATTCTTGTTAGGATATTATGCGCATCTTATTGTGGATGCAGAGTTTCAAAGATATATTCGAGATGAAGAAAGAGTAAAGGCTACTTGGGAGAGAATAAAGAAGCATCCGGAATTAAGTAAGCTTGCTGCCGGAATGGAAGAAACATGGGACTCGGTAAAGGTATTAATTAGCAGAAAAGATCGAGGCAAAGATATCTATTCCATAGAGAGGACCTATTTGGACTCACATCCGGAATCAGGATATCTGACCGATATAATTGGCTTATCAGAGTTTCCTGACTATATAGACTATTTGCCTAAGGGCGCTATTGTTCGCAAAGTGAAGGTTATGGGCTATATGCCGGAAACGGAAAGTAGTCAATATCCTTACATTGGTATGTCTACTCAGGAGTATGCTTGCTTTGTTGATAATGCAACAAAATTAGTTGTGGACGCAATAAAGAAGTATAGGGAGAAAGCAAGTTAGCCTCCCCCCTACACCACCTTAAAGAAATATTCGGTAATCTCCTCGGGAGATTCCTTCATTTTGTTTTCAATCCACCATTTTAAGGTATCTACAAAGGTGGAAACAATATGATGCTTCCAAAAAGAATCCGGCAGGGCGTTGTCCCTGCGGGATTCAAATAAAGAGAGCTGGCTTTCGATAAGCTGCTCCAAATTATTTCTGAAATATCTTAGGAACAGTTCGTTGTTTTGAGAGGATAGCAGAATCAAAATATTATGGTCGTTTTTCTGAAGATGTTTAAAAAGGTGCAGAAAAACGGAAGTCTCTCCATCACATTCAAAAATATGGCGATGCTCGTGTTCAGCATGATTTTCGGTATCGAAAATATGGCAGAATAGTTCCTCGCAGAATTCTTTTAAAAGAAAATCTTTTGTCTCGAAGTGGGAGTAAAAGGTAGCTCTCCCGATATCCGCTTTGTCTATAATTTCCCCAACAGTTATTTGCATAAAATCCTTTTTGGAAAGGAGTTCGGTAAAGGCATTAAAAATAGCTTCCCGTGTCTTTCTTTGACGTCTGTCCATATGAATTCTCCTGTATACTGCAAGCGACGTTGCAGTATAGTTTTTTGTACATTTCTTAATATTTGTTCAGTAACGAATGACTGAGTGATATCGTATGTTGCATATTCCGTTTGATTTGGTACAATCATAACTGAACAAGGTGTTCGGTAATGCATACATAGTATCATAAAATAAAATTTAAGTCAATTGGAGGCAATTATGAAAACGGAACGTAATATTTTAATCGCATTTATTTTGAACCTGGCATTTTCCATTTTTGAGTTTATCGGAGGCATCATAACCGGAAGTGTGGCTATTGTTTCTGATGCCGTACATGATGTGGGAGATGCAGCAAGTATCGGAATCTCCTTCTTTTTAGAGAAAAAGAGCAAGAAACAACCGGATGAAAAGTACACTTATGGATATGCCAGATACTCTGTGGTCGGTGGATTTATTACAACGCTTATCCTTTTTCTGGGGTCTGTAATAGTTATTTACAATGCTGTGCACAGAATATTTGTACCTACGGAGATTAATTACGACGGAATGATTATTTTTGCTATTGTAGGTGTTTGTGTGAATTTCTTTGCGGCATTTTTTACCAGAGAGAGCGGCTCTTTGAATCAAAAGGCAGTTAATCTGCATATGTTGGAGGATGTACTTGGTTGGGCAGTTGTACTTATAGGTGCCATTGTCATGAGATTTACGGACTTTGCTATTTTAGATCCGATTATGTCCATGGGAGTAGCTATTTTTATTCTGGTAAATGCTATCAGAAATCTGAAAGAGGTATTTGACCTGTTTTTGGAGAAGGCGCCTCATGGTATTGATATGGAAGAAATAAAGGAACATATCAGTGAAATCGAGGGTATTATCGAGATACATCATATTCATATCTGGAGCATGGATGGGCAGAATAATTATGCAACCATGCATATTGTTACTGATCGAGAACCCCATGATGTAAAAGAAGTAGTTCGCGAAGAGTTGCGTGAGCACGGAATCGGTCATGCAACCTTGGAAATAGAGGCAAGTTCCGAGCATTGCCATGAAAAGCATTGTCATGTGGAGGAAGTTTCTCATTCGGGGCATGGACATCATCACCACCATCATCATCACTAATGCAGTGTGAAAACGGGGGACAAATTTATAGGTATGCCTCTTGACAAGAGTTGTCTACTGGTGTAGACTGAAACCAAGTCTAATGCAGTAGACAAACATGTAAAAGGTCCCATAGGATAGACAGGAGGCAAATATATGGAAATACCGAAAATTCATGAAAGCGAATACCGTTTTTGTTTAATTATGTGGGAGTATGAACCTATCACAGCAGTGGAACTGGTGAAACTCTGTCAGGAGCAGCTGGGTTGGAAGCGAACTACCACTTATACTGTAATCAAGCGCTTGGAAGAGCGTGGTGTCCTGCGAAATCAGGGGGGAAACATTACCTCCCTCATATCAAAAGATGAAGCACAATCCTACGAAATCGACGAATTAGTAGAGAAAAAGTTTGAGGGTTCTCTGCCTGCCTTTATTGCGGCCTTTACCAAACGCAAGGATATGTCTGACCGGGAATTGGATGAGGTGCAGCAGATGATTGACCGTATTCGGAAAGGAGGTGCTTGATGAACGAAATCTTTTTAAAAGTCCTTAATATGGGGATATCGGCGAGTTGGTTGATTTTGGCAGTGCTGATACTACGTTTTTTACTTAAGAAAGCACCCAAGTGGATCAATGTCCTGCTTTGGGGTATAGTGGCGATTCGATTGATTTGTCCTTTTACCTTTGAGAGTGATATGAGTCTGGTACCAAGTGCAGAAACCATTCCTTTAAATATTGATATGAAGCATTCTCCATCCATTGATAGTGGTATTGAGGTAATCGATAAGGTGGTAAATCCTGTGATTTTGGATCGTTTTGCTCCTCAGCCGGCCACAACCGTAAACCCTTTGTATATTTGGGTTTTGCTTGCAGCAGTTGTTTGGGTGGCGGGGATGGTAGGCATGATGCTATACACCACGGTTAGTTATTTGCGTTTGCGTCGCAGAGTAGCGACTGCTGTGCGTTTTAGGGAGAATATTTTCCAAAGTGAAAGCGTGGTGTCCCCTTTTGTACTGGGCATTTTTAATCCACGCATTTACTTGCCCTATAAAGTGAATGTGCAGGAAATGGGGCATGTAATTGCTCATGAGCAGGCACACATCTGCCGCAAAGACCACTGGTGGAAACCATTGGGATTCTTGTTATTGACCATACATTGGTTTAACCCCCTTATGTGGCTTGCCTATGTGCTCTTATGTCGTGATATTGAGTTAGCCTGTGATGAAAAGGTGATTAAAGTCTTGGATAATGAGCAGAGGGCAGATTATTCGCAAGCATTGGTATCTTGTAGTGTGAATCGGCGTATGATTGCAGCCTGTCCCCTTGCTTTTGGGGAAGTGAGCGTAAAAGATCGTGTGAAATCCGTGATGAATTATAAGAGACCGACATTTTGGGTGATTCTGGTGTCAGTAATTGCTTGTGCAGTAGTGGCAGTGTGTTTCCTGACCAATCCGAAGAAGGAGGAGAAGCAGGAACTGCCGGGAATCGAAGAAAAAACAGAAGGCGAATCCCTTATGGGTGACTTAGAACAATATCGAACGGAATATATTGGAGATGCGCCCAAGGTATCTGCTATTGCGCAAGGACTTAGCTATCCCAAAGATTACGTTTATTCCTCTATTGAATTGCAAACTGCTACGGAACCTTATGAATTGATTATTTATCTTGATGGCAAGGCGGAGGTTCAAGAAGAGGAATTTGACAACTGCGTATCTACGGCATTTGAATTGATTGGAAATATGGGAATTATAACATTCAAAAATGTGCAAAGCGGTGAAACGATAGCAACTTTTGCAAAGGATAATCCGGTGAAGGATGAGGTTTTGGAGGCTTATGCCGCCTTGCTTGCCGGCGACCAAACTCTTATCAATAACGAAGTCGTGCAGTGGTGGATACCGGATTTTCGCAAGACGGGGAGTATCGAGCACGAGTACACTTATATGGACTTGGACGGAGATGGTGTGGTGGAACTTTTGGTGCAAATGGTGAATGATCCTGTGGGTTATAACGGTGCATTTCACTACGAGAACGGAGAATTATTTTGTTGGCACAGTGATGCTTTCGAAAGCGGTACGCTGGGATATCCGTTGGTAGATGGCACCATGGTAAGACAGTATGAAGACAATGGGAATACCAGTTACACGATTTTTCGTTATTTAAGCAATGGGAAAATGGAAGACATTCACTACCTCTTTGCCCGTGAGCATGTGCTTGAATACGGTACGGAACCATGTCCTTATTACACTATAGATGGTGAAGAAGTGACCAAGGAAGTATTTGATACAAAAGTGAAAGAATTGATTATCGACAAGGTATTGGGTCGTGAGGCTTGGATAAGAAATTGAGACATGGAGGCTTCTGCAGTTGGTGCAGAGGCCTTTTTTCGACAGAAAACAGAGGAATTAAGTGAAGAGCCTTATGGAATTGAATGTACAATTGTGGTAAAATTGAGTTAATAAAAATATTGAATCGGAGGCCGTGTAATGGCAAGAAGCGAAGTGGTAACTATCACCAATATGTGTATGGTGTATGACGGTAATAAAGTGTTGGTTCAGGATAAGAAGGATGATGATTACGCCGGAATCACTTTTCCCGGAGGACATGTAGAAAAAGGAGAATCCTTTACAGATGCAGTGATTCGTGAAGTTTTTGAGGAAACCGGTCTGAAAATATCTGCACCCCGGCTGTGCGGTATAAAGGACTGGCAACAAAAGGATGGCTCCAGATACATGGTTCTGTTTTATAAAACGGACAAGTTTGAAGGAACAGTGACTTCTTCCGAGGAGGGGGACGTTTACTGGATTTCTTTGGACGAAATGAAGCAGAAGAAGCTGGCGGACGGAATGGATAAAATGTTGCAAGTATTTTTGGACGAAAATATCAGCGAATACTTTTGGTATAAAGAAAACGGGCAGTGGTTTGATGTGTTGAAGTAAGAGTGAATATAGAGTTAATAATGATGAAAAGGAGAGAAGGGTTATGACAGTAAATGCGCCGAAATGGTTGGACGATGCGATTTTTTATGAAATTTATCCCCAGTCTTTTAAGGATACCAATGCGGATGGTATAGGAGATTTTCAGGGAATTATTGAGAAGTTGGATTATATTAAAGAACTGGGGTGTAATGCTCTGTGGTTGAATCCCTGCTTTGATTCTCCTTTTGGAGACGCAGGATATGATGTAGCGGATTATTATAAGGCAGCACCGCGATACGGTACCAATGAAGATTTGAAGCGGCTTTTTGAGGAGGCACATGCCAGAGATATGCATGTGTTGCTGGATTTGGTACCGGGGCATACTTCTGTGGAGCATCCTTGGTTTAAGGAGTCTTTAAAGGCGGAGCGTAATGAATATACGGACCGTTATGTGTGGACGGACTCTATTTGGGAAGAACCTCAGGGAATGGGCTGTATTCGCGGTATTTCCGATAGGGATGGTTCCTGTGCGGTAAACTTTTTCTCTCATCAGCCCGCATTAAATTACGGTTTCTTAAATCCTACAAAACCTTGGCAACAGCCAATGGATGCACCGGGTCCCAGAGCGACTTTGGAGGAAATGAAAAATGTGATGCGCTTCTGGCTTTCTATGGGATGTGGCGGGTTCCGTGTGGATATGGCAGGTTCCTTGGTGAAAAATGATACGGACAGTCAGGGTACTATTCGTTTGTGGCAGGAAGTGCGAGAGTTTTTGAACGAAGAGTTTCCTATGGCGGCAATGGTTTCGGAATGGGGCGAACCGGATAAGTCCTTGCAGGGAGGCTTCCATATGGACTTTTTGTTACATTTCGGTCCTTCTCATTACAATGATTTGTTCCGTTGCGAAGAGCCTTTCTTCTCGGACAGAGGAAAAGGTGATGTGTCTGCTTTTGTAGCAAAATACCTTGAAAATTATGAAAAATCGGAGCCTAAAGGTTTGATTTGTATTCCTTCCGGTAATCATGACATGGATCGTCTGGCGCGGGCTTTACAGGGCGACAGTTTGAAGATTGCGTTTGCATTTTTATTATCCATGCCGGGGGCGCCTTTTATCTATTACGGTGACGAAATCGGTATGCGTTACGTGGAGAATTTAGTTTCCGTGGAAGGCGGTTATGGTCGTACCGGTTCCCGTTCGCCTATGCAGTGGGATAATAGCGTAAATGCAGGTTTTTCTACTGCACCCAAGGAAAAACTTTACGTTCCTCAGGATGAAAGTGCGGATCGTCCTACTGTGGAGAAGCAGATGGCAGATGAAAAATCTTTATACCATGAAATTAAGAAGCTGATTCAGATTCGTAAGGAGCATAAGGCATTGCAGAGTAAGGGAGAGATTGCTTTTGTATATGCGAAGGAAAATGCTTACCCGTTAGCGTATTTGCGTGCAGAAGGAGAAGAAAAGATTTTGGTGGTAATTAACCCTGCGGCGCGAGAGGTTTCTTTTGAGTGTGCTTATGAGCCTAAAAAAATGATTTATAGTTTTGGCGGTGTAGTAGCATGGGCAGATGGTAAGATGACCGTTCCGGCACAGTCGGTGGCATTTATTATGGTTTAAAATTATTGGGAGAAGGTAGAAAGGGGACATATGAAAAAGAGTCAAGATAAAAAGCAAGAGAAACATGGAAATGGATTAATATGGGTATTAGTAATTGCGAATGTATTGGTGCTATCATCTCTTGTATTTCTTTTGTTGCATGATGCCAAACCAAAGGAACAAGAGGAAAAAGAGAATAAAAAGAGAATAGAAGAAGGGGATGAATATGAAGAAAAGAGATTGCCTAAAGAAGACGAATTACCACAGAAAGAACCAGCGCAGGAAGGACTACCACAGCAGGAAGTGAACGAAAATGCCTTAGATTACAATTTGATAGATATGGCAGTTATTGCTCAAATTGTAGGAAGAGACGGGGTACAGACTTGTGAACTTCTGGATGTTGACGGTGATGGAATGGTGGAGTTATGTGTCGAAAAAGTAATGGAGGATGGTTGGCGGGCAACCCAGTATGTTTTTGAAACATGGCAACAAGCAGGAATCAACGTGCTAACAAATGAAAGCGCGGCCGGAGAAGGTCAGATTTTTGTGTCGCAAACAAATGGGAAAGTATATTTGCGAGAGTTTTACGCATCAGTCGGAGTGCTTTCACTTAATTTGTCTTTGGCTGAAAACAATGCATGGGTAAGTACAATATATGAATATTGGGATGCGCAGAAGGAATCTAATGAGGAATTTACCGACAGAGTAAACAAAATAGAATCAGAGTTGCAGTTGAGAGAATTATTCAACAACTATGATACAATAACCAATGTTTTTCTGGAACGTGATTATAACAAGGTATGTACAGAATTAGAGCAGTATTGGAAGCAAACGGGTAGAACTTTTGAACTTGAAATGGTGGATGTAAATGGTGATGAAATAATAGATTGGGTGTATAGTATTGAAAACTATATGCAACCTTGGATGGATAATGTAAATGCACCAAGTGCAGGGACAAATGGTAGAGAATTGTTTGTGGGGACGTATCCGCAAGGAAATGTAAAGGTGATTTTTTATAAGGAAGATAACGGAACCCGAGTACAAGTGCATGTGGGAAATGAATTGCCGGTTATTTGTTATGAGATGTCGGATGAGGAAAAGGCAAGCCTAAATGAGTATTTAACGGCTGTTTTGCGTTGCAATTTTTCAGAATATTCGGAGAAAGAGCCGGATTTCACGGAACTTTTGTGTTTTGCAATTATGTATATAAATGTTCATGATAACTATAGAGAAACCATTATTTATAATGTTATGATGTAGGGATATCAAGGAGATGTGGTGGATTCCATACTGATGTATTATTTTGGAGTAACGCTGCCGCGAACGGATATAGGAGGCTATATTTATAAGGATGGAGCATATTATAGGCAGGCAGCCGGCTGGGGGGAACTGGGTAGTTCGCTTGCTATTGTAGATAAGGTGGTACCGGTGAAGCGGGATGTTTATGAAATTACATTCTACGATTGCTATGTGTGGCCATATGATACTGACACCTATGAAGATAATATGACAGATATGGATACCTATTATCGGAGCAATATCGAGGATATCAAGCAGGATAAGTTTTGCGAGATATATAAGACATATACATGTCAGATAAGAAAAAAGGGTGATGGATATATTATTTCTGAATATCATTCCAACAAGAAGAGACCGGAAAATGCTGAGGAGATTGAAGCTGATTTAATGGGCTATTTGTACAAAATGGTGCCGGAATTGTATGATTTCGAGGGATACGTTACGGAAGCAACTCTCGGAGAGGCTAAATTGATTGTACGTGATGAAGGCTTGCAGGCAATAAAAGATGCTGAAGGATTTACCCGTTACTGCTATATGATATATGTGGGAGCGCTATATGAAACGCATTCGACAAATTGGCATTGGTTTTATATTGATAGGGATTCCCTGGAAGTGTTGTGGTGTGATATAATGTTAAACAGAGCAGTTTCTTTGGAAGAGTGGAGACAATCGGATTGGTATTGAAAATGAAAGGATGAGTTTAAGGAGAAGGATAATGAATTTTGAAAATTTCAGATGGGTAAATGAGAGTGAAGCAGAGTACAGAGATGGCGTACTGACCGTTTATGCACCATCATGTACGGACTATTTTAACAGCCCTGTAAAGGAGAATGGAGCGTTTCCTGAACCCGTAGCAAATGCGTCTTTATATTATACGGAATTGACAGGGGATTTTGTTTTCAAGACAAAGGTACAGTTAGAGTTTAAGAATCTTTATGATGCGGCAGCGCTTTTGGTATATGAGAATGAAAATGTATGGGCAAAGCTTGCGTTGGAAAACTCAGACTTGCCTTGCAGGAAACCGGCAGTGGTTTCGGTAGTAACCAACCGGATTTCTGACGATTGTAATGGACCTGTTATGGATGGTAATTCGGTATGGTTCCAGATTTCCAGAGTGGATGATTGTTTTGCATTTCACTATTCCGTAGATGGTTTGGAATATCAAATGGTGAGAGTATTTACTTTGCCGGTAGGAAAAACTGTAAAGGTTGGTTTCGAGGCACAGGCGCCAATGGGAGAAGGCGGTAATCGATATTATAGCGAGATTTCCATAGAGAATAAGAGAGTTAAGAATGTCAGAGCAGGATATTAGAATTTCAATATTTGTGTGTGAGAAAGGAAAAAATTATGGTAAAACATGTGATTTTATGGCAGTTAAAGGATGAATTTAGCGAAGAGGAAAAAGTAAGTATCAGAGCAGGGATTAAGGAAGGTTTGGAAGGTTTGGCCGGAAAGATTCCCGGACTTACAGAGATTAAGGTGCAGACAGACATGCTTTCCAGTTCCAACGTAGATGTAATGTTGGATTCTACTTTTGTGGATGAAGCAGCATTAAAGGGATATGCGGTGCATCCGGCACATGTGGAAGTAGCAGATATAAAGGTGCGTCCTTATACCAAAACCAGAGCATGTATTGATTACGAAGTATAAGTTTGGTACGGACAGATAATTCGAAGGAAAGACAAATACAAAAGGTGGGAGACAAATGGATAAGAAAGAATTAGCGATTGCATTACATGATAAAAAGTTCAATTGTTGTCAGGCGGTAGCCTGTGCCTTTGCAGAAGAAGTAGGCATTGATGAGGCTACATTGTTTAAAATCGGCGAAGGTTTTGGCTTGGGTATGGGCTGTATGGAAGGTACCTGTGGTGCATTGTCAGGTGCCATTATGTTGGCAGGACTTAAGAATAGTGACGGTAATATTGATGCACCGGCCACCAAAGCGGATACATACAAGCTTTCCAAGGAATTATTACAAAAGTTTGTAGAGAAGACAGGCAGCAGTGTTTGTAAGGAATTAAAAGGAGTGGAAACAGGTAAGATGCTCTGTTCCTGTCCGGATTGCATTAAGATTGGTGTAGAAGTGGCACAGGAAGTGCTGGGATTGTAAATCGGTACAGAAAGTGCTGAGACTGCAGAATCGTAAGCAGGCAAAAATAATTGTGACATGATAAAAAACAGGCATACCGCTCAGTGAGCGATATGCCTGTTTTCATTGTTTCTTATTTGTCATGAATCTCAGCATGTAATTCCTGTAAGGACTTAATAGGGCTATCTGAATTAGCCTTTACATAATGGATACCTTCAGCGGTTGCCTTTGCAGCAGCAATGGTGGTCATGTAAGGAATCTTGCCCTTGATAGCAGCTTTTCTCAAGTAGCTGTCATCGGTTGCGCTGTCCTTACCGGCAGGAGAGTTGATAATCATATCAACCTTGCCGTTAGTAATGATGTCTAATACATTAGGACGACCTTCAGAAAGTTTCTTAATCTTTTCAGCAGGAATACCGTTCTCATTTAAGAGGTCGCAGTTTCCGCCGGTTGCTACGATGCGGAAACCATCCTCGTGGAGCATTTTTGCTACTTCCACGATTTCTTCCTTATCCTTGCGGTTTACAGAGATAAGTACGGTTCCTTCCAAAGGCAATTTGGACTGGGTAGCTTCCTGTGCTTTGTAGAATGCCTCACCGTAGGAAGCAGATAAACCAAGTACTTCGCCGGTAGAACGCATTTCAGGTCCAAGCAGAGGGTCTACTTCAGGGAACATATTGAACGGGAAGACTGCTTCTTTCACACCGTAGTTGGGGATAACCTGTTCCTTTAATGCGGGAACGGGTGAAGGCCTGCCGGTCAATTCTGAAGTAATAATATCGGTTGCCAAAGGTACCATGCGGATGTTACATACTTTAGATACCAAAGGAACTGTACGGGATGCACGAGGATTAGCCTCAAGCACATATACCTTGCCGTTTTCGATAGCGTACTGCATGTTCATCAAACCGCGTACATGCATTTCTTCTGCAATCTTTCTGGTGTATTCTTTAATGGTTGCCACATTCTCTTCAGAAATGTGAGCGGAAGGAATGATACAAGCGGAGTCACCGGAGTGAACACCTGCAAGTTCAATATGTTCCATAACTGCAGGAACAAATGCGTGTGTACCATCACTGATTGCATCTGCTTCACACTCAAGAGCGTGATTCAAGAAACGGTCGATGAGGATTGGTCTGTCAGGTGTAACGCCGATAGCAGCATTCATGTAGTTAATCATGCCTTCATCATCGTATACGACTTCCATACCACGTCCGCCAAGTACATAAGAAGGACGAACCATGGTGGGATAACCAATCTTGTGAGCGATTTCCAAAGCTTCATCAACAGTAACAGCCATGCCTGACTCCGGCATAGGGATTTCCAATTTCTCCATCATTTCACGGAATAAGTCACGGTCTTCCGCAAGGTCAATTACTGCAGGAGAAGTACCGAGAATCTTTACGCCGTTCTTTTCCAAATCAGCAGCTAAGTTCAGAGGAGTCTGTCCGCCGAACTGAGCGATTACGCCAAGAGGCTTTTCTTTATTGTAGATACTGAGAACATCTTCCAATGTAAGAGGTTCAAAGTACAATTTATCTGAAGTATCATAGTCGGTAGAAACGGTTTCGGGGTTACAGTTAACGATGATAGTTTCGAAACCGAGTTTTTTCAGTGCCAAAGCAGCATGTACACAACAGTAGTCGAATTCGATACCCTGACCGATACGGTTAGGACCGCCGCCTAAAATCATAATCTTAGGTCTGTCTGTAGATACAGGATTCTTATCCGTTCCGTTGTAAGTTGAGTAGTAGTAGGCGTTGTTCTCTGTACCGCTTACATGCACGCCTTCCCAATTTTCTTCCACACCCAATTCGATACGTTTGTTGCGGATATCGGCTTCGGGAACTTCGAGAATCTGGCTCAAATATTTATCAGAGAAACCGTTCTTCTTAGCCTGAACGAGAGCTTCGTCAGCAGG
>JAZNQI010000156.1:0-9644 GCA_045590095.1 Acetatifactor sp.
GTTATTTCCTTAAACCTTGGCGGAATAGAGACCAATCCCGGTTTTAAACTGGATACAAAGCTTGGACTTCGTATGGCTCTTGCCGCCCAGATTGGCGATATCTTCATGCGTTGTGTTTATCGAATGCGCCCTTATGAAGAAGTACCCGGAAGCGTAAATGCCATGCATCAGAAGTGGTTAAAGGTTGCTACGGAATATGTTACTGCAAAGAAAGTGAAGCTCAGAAAATTCCCTTCTCTTTGCAAGCAGATTATCCGTGATTTTGACAGCATTCCACTGAAGGATATAAAGAAACCCCGCGTAGGTATCGTCGGAGAAATCTTAGTTAAGTACTCTCCTGCCGGCAATAATTATCTGGTTGACTTATTGGAAGCGGAAGGTGCGGAAGCTGTTGTTCCTGAATTGGTTGGATTTATGTTGTATTGTTTCTACAACCAGATTTATAAAGCGGAGCATCTCGGCACCTCCAAAAAAGCTGCGCGCAACAGCAAATTGGCAATTTGGGCTATCGAACATATTTTGCAGGGTCCGGCCAGAAAAGCATACAAAAAGAGTAAGCATTTCTCCTCTCCGGCTTCTATTTACGACATTACAAAATATGCCGAACCTATCGTATCTTTAGGAAATCAAACCGGTGAAGGATGGTTTTTGACCGGTGAAATGATAGAGCTGATTCATGATAATGTACCAAACATTGTATGTACTCAGCCGTTTGCCTGCCTCCCCAACCATGTGGTAGGAAAAGGTGTTATCAAAGCACTACGCAAGGCATATCCTGAATCCAATATTGTGGCCATCGATTATGACCCCGGCGCCAGTGAAGTAAATCAGCTGAACCGTATCAAACTGATGCTGTCCACAGCTAACAAAAATTTGACTAAAGAAAAATAATTCAAAGTTAGTTTAATATTGCACTCTCAAAAAAAAGTGATAAAATAGGATTATATTTTTACTATTAAAGGAGAACGTTATGGAAAAAGAAACAAAATGCATACATGCAGGCTATACTCCCAAGAACGGTGAGTCCCGTATGATTCCCATTGTACAAAGTACTACTTTTAAATATGATTCCAGTGAAGAAATGGGCAAACTGTTTGACTTAGAAGCAAGCGGATACTTCTATACCCGTCTTCAGAATCCTACCAATGACTACGTAGCTGCAAAGCTTTGTGCTTTGGAAGGCGGTTCTGCTGGTATGCTTACCTCTTCCGGACAGGCTGCAAACTTCTATGCAGTGTTCAATATCTGTAGTTGCGGTGACCATGTAGTAGCTTCCTCTACTATTTACGGCGGTACCTACAACTTATTTGCAGTAACTATGAAGCGTATGGGTATTGAATTTACTTTTGTAGATCCTGATTGCTCTGATGAAGAATTGGAAGCTGCGTTTAAGCCCAATACCAAGGCAGTATTTGGCGAAACCATTGCCAACCCCGCTTTAAACGTATTTGATATCGAAAGATTTGCTAATATAGCACATAAGCATGGTGTTCCTCTCATTGTGGACAACACCTTTGCAACCCCTATCAACTGCCGTCCTATTGAATGGGGTGCAGACATCGTTACCCACTCTACCACTAAGTATTTAGACGGTCACGATGCCACCGTAGGCGGATGCATCATTGATTCCGGCAAATTTGACTGGATGGCACATGCTGACAAATTCCCCGGTCTCACCACTCCCGATGATTCTTATCACGGTGTTACATATGCTGAGAAATTCGGTTTAGGCGGTGCTTTTATTACAAAGGCAACCGCACAGCTTATGAGAGACTTCGGATCCATTCAGGCTCCCATGAATGCTTATTTACTCAACCTCGGTATCGAATCCTTACATGTTCGTATGCCCCGTCACTGCGAAAACGCACAGAAAGTGGCAGAATTCTTAGAAGCACACGAATGTGTAGAATGGGTTAATTATCCCGGCTTAAAGAACAACAAATACTATGAGCTGGCTCAGAAATATATGCCTAACGGTACCTGCGGCGTTGTTTCCTTCGGCGTAAAGGGCGGACGTAAAGCAGCTGAGAAATTCATGGGCAAATTACAGGTAGCTATGATTGCTACTCACGTGGCTGATGCACGTACCTGTGTACTCCACCCCGCTTCTGCTACTCATCGCCAGATGAACGACGACGAACTCAGAGCAGCCGGTGTTGGTCCGGATCTGGTTCGTTTATCCGTTGGTATTGAAAATGTTAATGATATTATTGCTGATTTAGCACAGGCTTTGGACGCTTGTAAATAAACTACAAAGGGGAGCTGATGCTCCCCTTTTATCATAAAGGAGAAACATTATGGTTGAAAAAGATTATACTGCAAAAGATTATATTATCGGAACCGTATTCCTCATATGGTTCATCGGTTCCATTATTGCTCTGTTTGTAACTGTCAAAACCTCTCCCTGGCTGGCTCTATCTGTTTTTGGACAGTACTTTTTAGTATTCGGACTTATTTATTTAGTTTCCGGAATTAAAAACGGAAATTTTGCTCCTATTTTTTTAACATTCCTGTTTGTCGGTATTTTAGCCGTCCTTTTTGGTGTTGTTATGTATTTCGGAAGTGAGACTGCCCAACAGAAAATGTATCAATACATTCCCTATGCCGGAATCAGCATTTTCCTATTTACAGGTATCCTCTGTCTTCTGAACTTTTTTGTCCGAAAAGGCCGCGAAGAAAAATGCACAGAATTGGTTCGCGCCACCTGCATAGACATGAAAAGACGTCGACGTGATTCCTACGAAGGCAATATTCGTCATAGACACTATCACTACTGTCCTGTTTTCGGTTTTAATTATAACGGCAAATCCTATGAAGTATGCACCAACTTCTATAGCAGTGGCGTAACTGCAGAACTTGGTGAACAATATAATCTTTACATAAACCCGGAGCATCCGAAGTGCTTCAAGGAAGAAAATGAATCCTCCCGTCAAAGCAGCACTGAACTAACTCTCGGTATTTTCTTTATTCTCGTCAGTACAATTGCATTCATTGTTCTTTTGGTAACAGGTTAATTGTAAATTATTAAAAGCACGTAAGGAAATTCCTTACGTGCTTTTATTCTTATGGTTGACTTTTCCTCTTATGCATGATAGTATACATTGTGAACTGTTTACAATGTATACTATTTAAAGGAGGAATTATGGATACTCTTCATGAATCATTGTTAAATTCCTGGTTACGTTTATCAACCTCTATTAATAATGCACGTTTGGTTTCTGAAATGACATATAACGAATCTCTGATTTGTAATATTTTATATAAACACTCCAAGAGTAACTCTTCGGAAGCGATTACTGCAACCACCTTATGTCATATGACCAACATGCTGAAATCTCAAATGAACCGCACCTTAAACCAACTTGAAAAGAAAAATATGATTACCAGAGTGCGTTCCGAAAAAGACAAACGTCAAATATTCATATCTATGAACCTGGAACAATGTCATGCCTACGAGAAGCAACATATCCGCATTTTACAAATTCTGGATGCTGTAATCAATCAATTGGGAGAAGAAAAGGCTCTCCAGACGATTAAAACGTTGAATCAGATTAGTGACATTGCCACACAATTAAATTTAGGTAAATAATTACCCGGAAAGGATTTTCTTATGATTAGAATTTTAGTAGACTCTTCTTCTGACTATACTATGGAAGAAATAAAAAATAATGGTTTTCATTTTGTACCCCTCACAGTATCTTTGGCGGGGAACACATACCGCGACGGCGTTGACTTAATTCCCGATAAATTTTACGACCTGTTAATAAACTCCGGTGACTTTCCTAAAACATCTCAACCATCTCCTCAGGATTTTGCGGAGATCTTTGAAGATGTAAAAGAAAAAGGGGATGAAATCATCTGCATTCTGCTCTCTTCTGCATTAAGCGGTACTTGTCAGAGTGCACATTTAGCAAAGGATATGGTTGATTACGACGGAATCTATCTTATCGACTCTTTGGCCGCTACCGTTATGATTAAATTCATGGGTAACTATGCTGAGAAATTAGCAAAAGAAGGCCTTACCGCCAAAGAAATCGTTGCTAAAATTGAAGGTATGAAAGGAAAAATTAAAGTTGCTGCAGGCTTAGATACTTTAACCTACCTCCATAAGGGTGGACGTTTAAGCAAAGCCAGTGCTACTATCGGTGAATTGGCTAATTTAAAACCTATCATTACTGTTACTGATGACGGAAAGGTATCTGTTATCGGAAAATGTCTCGGAAAAAATAAAGCATTAAACTTTATTTTGAAATTCTTGGAAAACAGTGACAGGGACATGGAATTCCCTCTTTATACATTGTACTCCTACGGAACAGAAAATACCGAAAAGTTAGAGGAACGCCTTACCAAAGAAGGTTATCAGTACGATGAACGTGTACAATTAGGCTCTACTATCGGGGCTCATATCGGTCCCGGAGCTTTTGCTATTATTTTTGTCAGCAAATAAGAAAGGCATTTCCCATGAACGTATTTCAAAAAATTTATTGTCGTACATTTCAATTTTGTTTTAAGGTTGCACTTCCCTTCTTACCTTATAGGGAACCGGCTATATTAAATAACTTTGAAGAAGCAGCGGAACTTTTAAAAAGAAAAGACAACCGCAAGATTCTGATTGTAACAGACCCGGGAATTGTTTCCTGTGGACTTTTGGACGGATTAACAACTGCATTAACCCATGCCGGCATTCAGTATACTATATTCAGTGATACTGTTGCCAATCCGACCATTCAGAACGTTGAAGATGCCCGTCAATGCTATTTAGACAATCACTGCAGTGCTATCATTGCTATAGGCGGCGGTTCTTCCATTGACTGTGCAAAAGTAACTGCTGCACGGATTGCAAAGCCCAAACAAAGCGTACCCAAAATGAAAGGTCTTCTTAAGATACACAAGAAGCTTCCTCTACTGATTGCCATTCCCACCACTGCCGGAACCGGCAGCGAAACTACATTGGCGGCGGTAATAACAGATTCTTCCACCCACCATAAGTACCCAATCAATGATTTTTCGTTGATTCCGCCTTATGCTGTTTTGGATTATCATGTCACCTTGGGATTACCGGCTCAGTTAACTGCCACCACCGGAATGGATGCATTAACTCATGCCGTAGAAGCCTATATCGGCAACAGTACCACCCGCCACACACGTAAAATGGCTGAGGAAGCATTTTCGTTAATATACACATATTTAAAACGTGCTTATGACAATGGTCAGGACACAGAAGCACGTGAGAAGATGCTTCGCGCATCCTATTGTGCCGGCATTGCTTTCACACAATCATATGTTGGATATGTACATGGAATTGCACACTCTTTAGGCGGACAATACGGTGTTCCCCACGGCCTTGCAAATGCGGTAATTTTACCTCATGTATTAAACAAATACGGAAGCAGTTGCTATAAAAAATTGAGTAAATTATCAAAAAACTGCGATATTGCAAATAAAGAAGACAGCACGGAACTGGCTGCCTTGAAATTTATATCCTGGATAAAGGAAATGAACCGCTATATGAATATTCCAAAGTACATCGATGGAATCAATGAATCCCATATTCCATCCATGGCTGACAAAGCAGCCAAAGAATCCAACCCTTTATATCCTGTTCCCAAATTAATGAACAGCAAGGAATTAGAAACCATGTACTACATCATCGGCGGAAAACATTTAGCATTAGTATCTATTGAAGAAAGCGAAGAAAAATATGAGTATCGAAAAACTGGTTGAGAAACAGCGGGATTTTTTTATCACACGTCAAACCTACGATGTGGGTTTTCGTATTCAAATGTTAAAAAAATTGAAAGCTACCATTCTGAAATATGAAAAAGATATTTATCAGTCTCTATACAGTGATTTAGGAAAATCCGAAACCGAAAGTTATATGTGCGAAGTAGGTATGACTTTAAGCGAATTATCTCATCAATTGAGGCATATCCGCAAATGGAGCAAAGTCAAAAGACATCGTACCCTTTTAGCCAACTTTCACGCCAAAAGCTATACAATCAGTGAACCTTATGGCGTCGTTTTAGTTATGTCCCCATGGAATTATCCCTTTATGCTTTGCATGGAACCACTGATTGGCGCCCTTGCTGCCGGAAACTGTTGCGTGGTAAAACCCTCCGCATACTCTCCTGCAACTTCCGCAGTCATTCGTAAAATTATCTCTGAAGCATTTGAACCGGAATATGTTACCGTTATTGAAGGCGGTCGTCAGGAAAATCAGACATTGTTAGAACAACGTTTTGATTATATTTTCTTCACCGGTGGGGTAAATGTAGGAAAATATGTTATGGAAAAGGCTTCTGAGCACCTGACTCCCGTCACCTTGGAATTAGGCGGTAAAAGTCCTTGTATCATAACGGATACCTGCAATTTGAAGATTGCAGCAAAAAGATTGGTGTTCGGCAAATATTTAAACTGTGGTCAAACCTGCGTGGCTCCCGATTACTGTTTAGTAGATGAAAAAATCAAAGATGCATTCGTGAAAGAAGTCATCCGCCAAATACAGGAAATGTATGGCGAAGCTCCACTAAAGAATCCATCCTACGGCAAGATTATTAATACCAAACACTTCGAAAGATTGTTGGGACTCATAGATTCTTCAAAAGTTGTTTATGGCGGTAATTATGACTCTGCAACCTGCAAAATCGCACCTACCGTTTTGGACAAAATCACTGCAGAAGATGCAGTTATGCAGGAAGAAATCTTCGGCCCCCTTCTCCCAATTCTCACATACAAGACATTGGATGAAGCAGAAAAATTTATATGCGAGCGTGAGAAACCATTGGCTTTATATCTGTTCACCAAGGACAAAAATATCGAACAACGTTTTGTCAAATATATCTCCTATGGCGGCGGATGTATAAATGATACTATTGTACACCTTGCCACTTCAGAAATGGGGTTTGGCGGTGTCGGAAACAGCGGAATGGGCTCCTATCATGGTAAAAAGAGCTTTGAAACATTCAGCCACGAAAAGAGCATTCTAAAAAAATACTGTTGGATTGATTTACCGATGCGCTATCAGCCTTATAAGGCATTTTATAGTAAACTTATTCATTTCTTCTTACACTAATCTAAAGAACCTATGGATTATTCATCCATAGGTTCTTTGTTTAAGAATAAACTAATTCTTCAAAATCATTTAAAGCTAACGGTTTAGAGTAATAATATCCCTGAATATCATCACACTGTAAATCATGTAAAAAATCAACCTGTTCTTTTCTTTCTACACCTTCAGCTGTGGTATGCATACCCAGACTCTTCGCCAATGTAATCGTATGCCAGAGAAGCTTTTCACCATTTTCATCTCCCACAAAGTCAATTAAACTCTTGTCCAATTTAAGAGTATCAAAATGCATGAGATTTAACATAGCAAGCGAAGAATAACCATTACCGAAATCGTCCAAATGTACCAAAAATCCCGCCTCATGGAAACGCTCCACCAATCCCTGTACCTGCTTATTATCAAGAGTTGCACTCTCTGTAATTTCCAAAGGAATATATTCCGGGTTCATCTCGCACTCGTCCAAAATTTCTTTATATCGCTCTACAATATTGTTAAAATATAAACTCACTCGAGAAATATTCACTGAAACAGGGAATAAAGTACGACCTTCCTTCTCCCACTTCTTCTGTTGCATACATACAGCTCTGAAAACATACTCGTCCAAAGTGGTTATCATACCATTCTTCTCAAACAGCGGAATAAATCTGTATGGAGGCACCAGATTGCCATTTGCTCTGCGCCATCTGACAAGAGCCTCTGCTCCGACAATCTTTTCGTTTTCTCCACTGTATTTCGGTTGATACCACATTTCGAACTCTTGCTTTTCAATAGCTTCTGCAAAACTGTCTTCCAGACTCTTATCTTCAACCATGCGTTCATAATCAACTTCTTCGTAGAACGCCCAGTTCTTCTTTCGATTACCCCTTACCAAATGCTTAGCTTGATTGGCCTTACTATAGCTCTCTTCGGGATCCTCACAATTCGTGGTTTGATAAATACCAAAATACGGGAAAATACTTACAATATTAATCTCAGTCGCCAAGGAGGTAACCGCCTGACTTATTTGGGTCAAACGCCCAATAATCTCTTCATTTTTATCTGCCCGCAAAAACATAACATAGTGGTCAGCATTAATATGTGCTGCCAATTCTCCTTGCTTTAATTGCTCTGCAATTATCTTCCATACGCATTGAAGTGTTTCATTACCTTTTTCAATACCGCAGGTATTATTTACAAGCTTAAATTCATTCAAATCAGCAGAAATAATATATCCGTGTTGTCCCTTGTAGCCTTTTAACTTCTCTACAAAGCACAAATAATTATCGCCTTCTGTCAGACCGTCCACATACGCCAATGTACGAAGTGTTTCAGAATTCTTACGATAACTCCAGATATAATACATAATGGTGCAAGTCAAAATCAAAGCAATCACAACAAGCATCATATTATTCAGAGATAATACCCATTCACTCTTTTCGTCCAATACTTCATTTGGAACAATCGTAAATAAGTACCAGGATTTATGCAAAGATGCCACTCTGATTGGCGCATAGTGCAAATAACGCTTACTTGCAGAAATGAATGAAGCATTACCGGTTGAACCTTTAGCCATAGCATCTTTCAACTCTGCGATTATTTCTTCGTTATCTGCAGAAAATTTCAGCATGGACTCAAATACATTAGTCGTACCATACATGGGCGACTGCTTAGAGTCTGTAACAACCGTTCCGTCAGTTTCAATAATGTAACTGTATCCTCTTCCGTCAAAAGAATCTACATTCAGCATTTCCTTTAATACTTCTGTAGGACAGGTGGCGCATAAAACTCCCACAACAGTAGTCTCATCCGATGCGTATATGGGCACACTGAACACATATACCGATTCATTGCCATACTCAGTTTCTTCTATCTCACTGCTGATATTTGACATACCCTGTATTCCGTACTCATATGGCTCAACCCCATTTAAATCACGTTCACAGCCATCCGTACAATACTCAAATCCATTCGGCAAAATAATGCCCATTCGTTTAAAATTATGGATATCCCGGAAAGGTTTCAAAAAAGAAATAATATCTTCCTTGGCTTGCGGGGAATCAATATTTTCATATTTTGTCTCGATTTGGTCTGCCAACTGCTGTAACAAATTGAAATTATCATTCAGGGTCTTTTCCATAGTGATAATATTCTGGGTTGCCACATCCTTTAAATTCGCAGATAATTGCTCTTGAACTTCCTCCACCAGCAAAAATCTGTATCTGACAACACACAAAATTGCAATCACTAATGCAATTATCAATACGGCTATCCTTTTCCGCATTGTGTTCTTTTCTTTCATATTTTATCCCTCATAAAAACGAAACCGTTTTCAAATTGTGATACAAAAATCCATTTTCTATTAAATTGTAACACAATTCTAGGACGAATGCAAGAAGAGAAAATACATTTTAATGCTAAAACTATACATTTTAACGACATTTTCTGGTATATGTTACATAGTCGTACGGCATTTCCCCATCTACATGACACTCTACTTCTCTCTCAAAATCGTCTAAATCAAACTCAGGGAAATAAGTATCTCCCTCTACCAAGTCGGAGGCCAAGCGGTCTTAGGAAGACAATACAGCTTTGCAACTCC
>JAZNQI010000157.1:0-10576 GCA_045590095.1 Acetatifactor sp.
TTTTTGGAAGAAAGTGAATCTGCTTTGAACGAGCGCATCCGCCATATGGGAGATTCTTTTCAACAGTATTTGATGTATCTGATTGAGCGAAAAGGACTTACTAATGCAGAGGTTTACAAAAGAGCATTTGTGACAAAACAACTCTTCTCGAAGATTAAGTTAAACCCGGACTATCATCCCGATAAGGCAACTGCTATGCGTTTGTGTGTGGGAGCGGGGTTGAATTTGGATGAAACCAAGGATTTGCTGGCAAGAGCAGGGTATGCGTTGTCGCCCTGTGATAAAAGAGATATTATTTTTTCATACTTCATCGAGCGGGAAGTGTTTGATATGATTGAGATTGATATTGTATTGGAGAATTATGATTTACCTTGCTTTATTGCGTGATGTAAAATAATGGAAAGGTCGCCCCGGTGGCGACCTTATTTTTTTACCTTTGTGATATAGTTACCTTAGCAACAGGAAAACAGGTCATTTTGTGAAATACATCCGGACGTTTCCGGACGGGAAGCTTACAGTGTTTTCACAAGGAAAGAGAGGTAACTATGAAAAAAGGATTAACAGAAATCGTATTTATTTTGGACAGAAGCGGTTCTATGGGAGGTTTGGAAGCAGATACCATCGGAGGATACAATTCCCTGATTGAGCGACAGAAGAAGGAAGAGGGAGAAGTATATGTTTCTACCGTATTGTTTGATGATGTTTGTGAAGTGTTGCACGACAGAGTGCTCTTGGATAAAATACAACCCATGACGGACAGAGAGTATTATGTCAGAGGGTGTACGGCACTTTTGGATGCCATCGGCGGAGCAATACATCATATCGGAAATGTGCATAAGTATGCCAGAGAAGAAGACAGACCGGAGAAAACATTGTTTATTATTACCACGGATGGACAGGAAAATTCCAGTAAAAGATATACCTATGACAAGGTAAAACATATGGTGGAGCGACAAAAAGAAAAGTTTGGCTGGGAATTTCTATTTTTAGGTGCAAATATTGATGCAGTGGCAGAAGCGGGACGTTTTGGTATTAAATCCGACAGAGCAGTAAATTATCATTGTGACAGCGAAGGAACGGCAGTAAATTACAAAGTATTAAGTAAGGCAGTCAGCAAAGTAAGGCATTGTGCAGTGCAAGAAATGGAGGTGGCACTTACCGATTGGGATGCAGAAATTCAGAATGATTATAAATCAAGAGGAAAAATGAACAATAGGTAAGCGAAAAAAGTATAAAAGCAGCAAGGAACTGTAGGTCACTTCTGTTGCTTTGTTATACTCAGATATTGCTATGTTTTGGTAAATCGGTTGTTACATTTTTTATTAATGTTATAATGTTTTTAATAATATTATTTCATTTAGGAGGGACATTATGGCAATGATGGAAAGACCGGTTGTCAGCACTATGGCTGATGGCGGAAAGTATTGGGAACACACCTTTGAGAAGTTTTATTTGAAGGTATTTGTACCCGCAACAGAGATTGACGGACAGGTAAATAATTATACCTTCAGAGCACCCTTGCTCTTGGTTTTTGAGGAGAATAAGCAGAGCATGGAAGAGGCGATTGCCTTTGCAAAGGAAAGCGGACTTGCTGATATCGCTTCAGCAGTGGATTCCAGTGTTCTTTTTGTATATCCTACCTGTGACGGCGGTTGGAAGAATGCAACTGAAGATTTATATGCTTCAGTAATCGCAGAAGTTAAGATGGATCCCCGCTATGACGAAGGTATTGTGGAATTACATAATTTCTTCACACGCGAATTTAAGGGCTATTTTGTCAGAGGTGCTATTTTCAGAGCGGATATTTACAGTTACGGCGCATCTGCAGATTATGTGGCAAAGAATTTGTTAAAGACCTTGCAGGGCGAATATCTCTGGGGACCAGGTGAAATCACTCCGGCTATGTGCTCAATGCAGAATTTAAGTGTAATTCCTGATGTACAGCGCAAGGATATCGGTGTTTTGAGTGTAGGTAACTCTGAGGAAGTAAATGCTGCATTTGCAGGTTGCGAGAACCTTTTAATCAAGGCAGAAGCAGAGTATAAGGCAGATTTTAAGAATTTTGTACGCAAGTTTAAAATGTGGTGCGGTAATATGGAAATCGAGCCTGATTTCGAAGCAATGAATATGGTGGAAGAAGCCGGAAGTGTAGTAGTAAAGACTTCGCCTGACCAAAGAGGTGCATTCGTAGGTACTGAGGAACATCCGGTGGGATACTTTGCTTATTACAATAAAGACTTGTTTGATAATGGTCCTGTACCTTTGCTTATGGGCTTCCATGGTGGCGGAGATTCCACCATGTACTTGACTTTTGTGTCTGGTTGGTATGAAATTGCACATAGATATAATTTCTTGTATGTGCCCATTGAAAATCACCAGAATGTGCCTGCAGCTGAGGCCATTCAGGTATTGGAGCATTTGAAGCAGAAATATAATATTGATGAGAAGCGCATTTATGCAACCGGTTTCTCTATGGGTAGCGGAAAGACCTGGGATATGTACCAGGAGTATCCTGAAGTATTTGCAGGACTGGCACCTGCCAGCGCGTTGTTCCCTGTAAAGAACAATCCTTTTGGAAAGTCTATAGAGGATGGCTGGAATACCACTGTGCCTGTGCCTATGTTCTATTCCGGCGGAGAAAAGTCCCATGTTCCGGAATTGCCTTTCCAGGCAGAGTCCGGCTTGGATAGAATCCAGTATGCAGCTGAAGTGAATAAATTAAAAAAGAAATTTGACGTAACATACGCGGATAAGGAAAGTTGGGAAAATCCTATCTGGGGTGTAAACGGTGACCGTGTGGAAGTAATTCGTGACGAAGCAAGAGACAGTAATCTGACCATTCACTACTTTGACAGTGAAGACGGAGTTTGTCGTACGGCCTTTGCGAACATTGATAATCAGGTACATGAGTGCAGACACCATACTAATGAGGTTGCGTGGAAGTTTATTTCTCGCTTTACCAGATAAATAAGTGAAATGAAGGAGTATTGCAAGGGTCTAAAGGCAGACCTGCGCGGTGCTCCTTTTTTTAAAATGACTATGCAAGACATAGCTATAAAATTCTTCTTGCGTTCAAAAAAGAATGGTGCTATATTGGAAAGAAAATTTCACGGAGGAAGGATAAGATGCATCAGAAACCTAAGGCGATTATTTTGGATTTAGACGGAACGTTACTTCGTTCGGATAAAAGTATTTCACAGCGTACTTTGAAAGTATTAGAGCAGTGCAAAAAAGCGGGTATACTTGTTGTAGTGGCAACTGCCAGATTTTGGTTCAAGGCTGAAAAATATCTGGAATTGATTAAGCCGGACTACGCTATATTAGCTGATGGTACGCAGATTTATCATAAAGGTGAGATGACTTACGGTTTTGCCATGGGGGAACAGAATGTAAATGGTATAATATTGACCTTAAAGAATCAGTATCCTTTAGCTGAATTTGTGGTAAGTGTGGGAAAAGAGTTATTATGCTCAGCATCCGAAATCAGTGAACAATGGCGTAGGTCATATGCATTTGCGGAAGTTTTGAAGCAACCGGTATTTAAGATTGCGGCAATACTGGAGTCAACTGAGGCGGCTGAGGAATTGGCAGAGAATAATAACTGCCGCTTGTATTCCTATCGTGATGAGAAACTGTACGGATTCACTTCCAAAGAGGCGGGAAAATATCAGGCAGTACAGATATTGAGTAAACTGTTGGGAATTGAATTACAGGATATGGTTGCTTTCGGAGATGATGAAAATGACTATGAGATACTGAAGTATTGCGGTACGGGAGTGGCTATGGTCAATGCAATTCCACAGATACTGGAAGTGGCTGATGAAGTCACCGGTAGTAACGATGAGGATGGAGTGGCGGGTTATTTAGAACGATATTGTGTATGCGAAGATTTAGTCCCTTTTTGGGAAGAAACCTATCAAAATATGGATACGATTACATTTTCTGAAACGCCAAATGCTACTGTAAAGGAAATAGAGCATTTGTTTGACAAGCAGTGGAATGTTCTGGAGGTGGGATGCGGAGAAGGGCAGAATGTTATTTACTTGGCGAAACAAGGCTATGCAAGAGTAGATGCGTTTGATATATCTGAGAATGGAATTAATAAGCTTAAGAAAAGATGTGAATTACAGGGTGTAAGTATAAATTCTTATGTAGATGATTTGACGAAATGTCAACTGCGGAAAAATTATGATTTGGTAATGTCTTTCGGTACCTTGCACTTTGTGAAAAGAGAAGACTGGAAGAGGTTTCTTGTGCATGCTAAGGAACATACTAACGTTGGTGGAATACATATTATGCAGATATTTACAGATGTAGTACCTGCTTCGCCGGATATCGCTCCTTTTGCAATAGGACTTGCCAAGGATGAAGAAATCAGGGAACTCTACGAGGACTGGGAAATTCTGCAGTTTAAGTCATATGTGTTTGAGGATGAACATCCTAATGTGCCAAAGCATTTGCATGCTTCCAATAAGATTGTTGCCAGAAGAATTCGATAAAATATATGCCAATGGAATAAAAATATTAGGGTTTATAACAAAACAGATTGAACATTTGTTCGAAATATGATATGATATAATTGTATAATTGAAAAGAAAGTGGATGCGAATTTCCGATGTTAGGTGCCCTCTAGTACATAAAGGGGGTGAGGCCCATGCTCAGTTTAAGTGATGTTCTTACGCTGTTGCTTGTGATTTTTGCGGCTTTGTCTTATTTAGACAATCAGAATGACAAAAAGAAATAGCATCCCTACCGCCTAAAGTTTGGATGCTATTTCTTTGAAATAATCTTTACTGAGGGCAATCGGAAATTTCAATTCCGAATACCTTTCTAAGTAGATTATACACCGGAGCCACGTGTTTGGCAAGTGGCTCTTGGAAAAAGGAAACATTAAGGGGAGAGAATATGAAAATACATTGTGTGTGGGAACATAATGGTAGCGATAGTATGATATATGCCAGTAATTTTGTGGGGGCATTTACCAGAGGTGAGACGCGCGAAATCGCTTTGAATAAGATGCAGGATGAGGTTCGGGCGTATTTACGTTGGAAGAACGAAAATGAGGAGATGGAAGAGTCGGAGGTGCTGATAACACAGGAATTTAACTCTAAATTAGACATTTGTGATGCAGATTCTGATGTAATCTTTGAACAAGAAAGAGAGCCGCTTTCATTGAAAGAATATACGGAGTTAAAAGAATTGGTGCTAAAGTCTGCGAAAGATTTTTTGAGGCTCTATGAATCGATTCCTGATAAAAACGAAAGTGCTATTCCAATGATACCCCCAAAGATAACCTTTTTGGGACCGAGACCAAGAACTGCTTTGGAAATGTATGAGCATACCAAGTGTGTGAATCAGTATTATTTTGGGGAAATTGGTGTGAATGCAGACAATGAAGGTACTATTTACGAGTGCAGGAAAAGAGGATTTGAATTACTGGAGGCGGAACCGAATTTCTTAAATAAAGAAGTTGTGGTTGGTAGTTTCGATGAGGAGTGGTCTCTCAGAAAAGTATTGAGAAGGTTTATCTGGCATGATAGAATTCATGGTAAGGCAATGTATAGGATGGCAGTGAAAACCTTTGGACAAGGTAGCGTTCCGGATGTTTTCCGATTTGAAAAATAGGGGAAATAACGTATGAATCAATATTTAAATAATGTAAACAGAATAGAATTTGTGATAACCTTAGCCTGTACCGGCAGCTGCAAGCATTGTTCGGAAGGAGAGCATGCAAACTGTGGTGAACATATTGATGCGAAGGTGGCCGCGCAGGCTGTTTATGATATTTGCAAGCACTATGATATACAATCATTGATGACCTTCGGAGGAGAGCCATTATTATATCCGGAGACGGTTTGCAGGATTCATAAAGCGGCGAAGGAAATGGGTATACCACAGAGAGATTTAATTACTAACGGGTACTTTAGTAAGGATGAAAAACGAATCCGCGAAGTGGTACATATGCTGGCAGAAGGCGGTGTGAAAGATATTTTATTGTCGGTGGATGCTTTTCATCAAGAGACCATACCCTTAGAGCCGGTAAAGTATTTTGCGGAGAGTGTAATAGAGGAGGGTATCTCTTTGCGACTAAGTCCCGCTTGGCTGGTAAGCAAGGAAGATGACAATCCTTATAATGTCCGTACCAGAGAGGTCCTGGCGGAGTTTGCCTATTTGCATATCCCGGTAGGGAGTGGCAATATCATATTCCCCAGTGGAAATGCGCTGAAATACTTGAACGAGTATTTCAAAGAAGGAGAAGTACCGGAGAATCCTTATGAGGATGATCCTAAGGATGTGCGTGCCATTGGATTTAATCCGGACGGAACGGTGCTGGATGGAAACATATATAAAAACTCCATTGTGGAGATTATGGAAAATTACAAGGGGTAGAAAACTCATTGTTATGTTTTGATATGTGTAAATGAATTAGGAAAAGAGAAGTTGGGGAAAGCAACATGAAAGTAGCAGTTTTATCAGATATACATGGAAATTATGCAGCATTTGAAGCCTGTGTGGAGTATGCGCTTAAGCAGAATATTCAAACTTTTTTCTTCTTGGGAGATTATGTGGCGGAATTTCCTTATCCGCAGAAGACCATGGAAATGCTCTACGATATACAGAGTAAATTTGATTGCTATTTTATTCGGGGAAATAAAGAAGACTATTGGTTAGATTGTAAGTATAATGCAGACTGCGTTTGGAAAAACGGTAACCACACGGTGGGTGCCATGAAATATACATATGAAGAATTGACGGAACGAGATTTTGCGTTCTACAAGGAACTTCCTATATGCATGGAAGTGAATTTTGAAGGGGCAGAACCAATTGTGATTTGCCATGGTTCTACAGAGCGCAATAACCAGAAGATGCTTCCGGAGGATGCGGAAACAATGCGTATTATAGAGGAATGTACTTGTAAGTACATCCTATGCGGGCATACTCATGGGCAGATGACCATAGAGCATGCAGAAAAAGTAGTTTGGAATCCCGGTGCAGTAGGTGTGCCTAAGCAAAGTGGCGGCAAAACTCAGTTTATGATTTTACATCAAAATGGTAAAGAATGGGAACCGGAATTTATCAGTCTGGAATATGAGAAGGAACAGATTTTGAAGGAGTTCCATGAGACTGGTTTGGAACAGATGGCACCATACTGGACTCAGATTACCAGACATTTGCTTAGGGCCGGAGAAAATACGCATTCCAGAGCACTGTTTTATGCTATGGATTTGGATGCTGCTGAGAATGGCAGTACAATTTGGTATAATGTGCCTGATAAATACTGGATAAAGGCTGTTACTGATTTGCTGGCACAGAAGGAGATTACACTTGGTCAAAGTGGTGCCCGGGTGTATGAGATGGACGAACACAGAATATTAAAGGTGGTTTTTCGAGAGGAATTGCCGGATGATAATTTATGGTCTGCATACGAGAAGGAAGCCCGGTTTTATGAGCGCTGTAAAGAGAACTTTCTGCCCAAAGTTTATGTAAATATCCATACAGATAGAGAAATTTTCATTATTATGGAGAAGTATCAGCCTTTAGAACGTGAACGCCTAAATGCGGATATGTTACAAAAGATTATGGATACCTTGGTGAAAATACATATGCTGGAGACACCGGAGTTTTTGCTTGGGGAGGAACGTCAACCAACAGTGTTTGATGATGATGTGATGATGGAATGTGTGAGCGGATGGCAATGTGTTTTAGAGGAGCATCAGGGTGTTTTTGATACGACATCTCTGATGAAGATACAAGAAAGTATCAATATGTGGAACCAGCGTTTCTTTGATAAAAAGGTGTGCTTTAACCATGGTGATTTTCACTTTGAAAATCTGCTGTCAGATGTATCGGGAAATCTGGTAGTGGTGGATTGGCAGAACTGTGATATTGGTAATAGAGCCGGTGACATATCTTTCTTGCAGAGTAGATTATCTGCTGATGGTTATACATTAGAACAGGACGAAGTCATTAAAATGTATTGTGAGAGTGCAAGAATGGCCGGATTGGAAGTAACACCGAAGGTAATACGGCAGCAAATGTGCCTGACAAATTTGAATATCTCTTTCCGGTACTGGCACCAGTATTTGCATGGTAGTTCTCAAGAGCGTGTAAGGGATATTTATGAGAAGATGGTGACAGATGCAAAGGAGTTAGCAGGTGTTGACGAAATTGCTTGAGGATGCAAATTAAAAAGATAAGGAGAATTACAATATGATAGCAATATGCCGTAAATGTGGAAGTCATAGTTGGAATAAGGAAGTAGAAGAGAACATGATAAAATGTCCTGATTGTGGAGAGAAATGGAACTTTATGAGGAAACCTTTATATATTCTCACTGGTTGTAGTGGTGTGGGTAAGACTACCACCGGTATGGCACTGCAGAAGCTGACAATGGATTTTGTGGTGTTGGATGCTGATATGTTTTTTAATATTATGCCTCATGAAACAGATGAGGATTATTATGCTCAGGTAGAACAGGTACAGAGTTTGTCAAAGAATATCATGCAAAGTGGAAAGCCTGTGGTATGGACCATGGCGGGGAATATTGACAAATTGGTGAGAACCTATAATGCCAGGTTTTTTAGTGAGATTCGTGTGCTGGCATTGGTATGCAGTGAGGAAAGTCTGAGGGAGCGTATGACCATAGGGCGAGGCATTACTCATGAAGACTGGATTAATGGTTCTGTAGACTATAATCATTATTTCAGAACCCATGATAAAATAGGAGATTTGAATTTTGAAACCCTGGATACAGATGGTAAGGGGGTATCACAGGTGGCGGAAGAAGTTCTTCAATGGTTAAAAAAGTAAAGGATATCGGCATAGATGGAATATTTGTATTGTAAAAATGATAATTTTGAGGATTTTGCCAGTGGGCGTGTGATTTATGGTGGGAAAGGGATACCCAACTTCCCGGTACGTTTGCTACTGGAAATCTATGGAAGAGCCAAGAGTTATTCTGAGAAAAAAGATGAATTGGTGATATATGATCCCTGTTGTGGAGGAGGCTATGCATTGACAGTGCTTGGATTTTTTCATAATAAGGATATTTACAAGTTGTATGGAAGTGATATTGATGAAGATATGGTAACCTACGCAAGGAAGAATCTGGGATTGCTGTTAGAAGAAGGTTTGTCCTGCCGATGGGAAGAAATCCAAAGTTTGTTGGATGAATATGGGAAGGCTTCCCATAAAGAGGCCTTGAATAGTTGCGCTAAATTATCTTCCATGCTGGAAAAACAGGTAGAGACAGAAGTTTTTCAGGCGGATTGTACGGGAGAATTACCCAATATTCAACCGAATATTATTATCACTGATGTGCCCTACGGAAATCTGGTGGAGTGGAATGATGGCAACCAAGTTTCACTGAACAATATGCTGGAGAGTTTATGGAAAATATCCCATGAGCAATCTATTCTGGCGGTTTGTATGGATAAGAAGCAGAAGATAAGCTGTGATAAGTGGAAACGACTGGAAAAACAGACTATAGGGAAGCGCAAGTTTGAAATTCTTGTAAAAATTGCAGAATAGCAGAAAATTATTACAATCCCCATTGATTATTCGGATAAAGTCCGATATAATAAAAGTGGTAAAGTTTATTGTGAACGGACAAGGAGGTGCGTTTCATGGGTATTAGTATTCAGGCAAAAAATGATTATTCCTATTTGTTTTCCGGATTAAATACTTCATCCGGCGGTTCCGGCGTGGGCAATTTGAACTTCTTATCGGATTACGCAGCCATTAAGAACGGAAGCTATGGCAAGCTGATGAAGGCTTATTATGCGGAATCCAAGGGAACAGACACGAAGTCGTCACAGATTAGTACTTTGGTGAATAAGACCAATTCTACCAGCAAAGATGATACCAAGACGATTGCAAAGGTTGAGAGTACTACGGAAGGGCTGAAGGAATCTGCGGACAAATTATTGGAGAAAGGTTCTAAGTCCGTGTGGGCAGAAGAAGATATGGAGAAGATTTATTCTGCAGTGAGTGACTTGGTGAAAGATTACAATTCCGTGCTGGACACCATGGATGATGTTAACAGTACATCTATTTTGAGTCGTGCAAAGAATCTGACGCAGAATACTGCGATTAATGAAAAGCTTTTGGCAAAGGCAGGCGTGACGATTAACGAGGATAATTCACTTGCCATTGATAAGAAAGCATTTATGGAAGCGGATATGTCTGCAGTGAAGAATCTATTTACAGGAAACGGTTCTTTTACATATAGAGTTTCCACATATGCTTCGTTTATGAATTATGCGGCAGAACAGGAAGCTGATAAGGCTGCTACCTATACCGGAAATGGTACGTATGGTAATACTTTCAGCACAGGAAGCTTATTTGACTCATTGTTTTAATAGTTGTGAAAATTCCGAAAATAGTATTGACATTTCTTTTTGAGATATGTACAATACTATTTGTTCGCAGGAGTGGTGGAATGGCAGACGCGCTGGCTTCAGGTGCCAGTGGTAGCAATACCGTGTGGGTTCAAGTCCCATCTCCTGCATTTTTCTTTATAGGGAATGTTGATACTCTCAACATTCCTTTTTTTTATCTTCTGCAGGTAACCGGT
>JAZNQI010000158.1:0-53379 GCA_045590095.1 Acetatifactor sp.
TTCAGAAGGCATTAGGTAAAAAGACTTTCCGTAAGCCACGTATCAGTGTATGTGTACCAAGCGGTGTAACGGAAGTTGAAAAGAAAGCGGTAGAAGATGCTACTTATCAGGCAGGCGCGAGAGAAGTATCCATTATCGAGGAGCCTATCGCAGCGGCAATCGGTGCAGGTATTGATATTGCAAAGCCTTGCGGAAATATGATTGTAGATATCGGTGGCGGTACTTCTGATATTGCGGTCATCTCCTTGGGCGGTACGGTAGTAAGTGCGTCCATCAAGGTGGCAGGCGATGATTTTGACGAAGCTATCGTCAGATACATGAGAAAGAAACATAATCTTTTAATCGGTGAAAGAACCGCAGAAGATATGAAGATAAAAATCGGTTCCTGCTATCCCAGACCGGAAGCGGATTACATGGATGTACGCGGCCGTAACTTAGTAACAGGCTTACCGAAAACAGTCCGTGTTTCTTCGGAGGAAACAGAAGAAGCATTAAAAGAAACAACAGCGCAGATTGTGGAAACCATCCACAGCGTATTGGAGAAGACTCCGCCTGAGTTGGCGGCAGATATTGCGGACAGAGGAATTGTCCTGACCGGCGGCGGTAGTTTACTGCGCGGTTTGGAAGAATTGATTTCTGCAAAGACCGGCATCAATACCATGACAGCAGAAGATCCTATGACTGCTGTAGCAGTGGGAACCGGTAAATACGTAGAATTCCTCTCAGGATACCGCGAGGACTAAATAGACAGACAGGAGGACGCTATGCTAAAAGGATTATATACAATTCATACAGGACTTCGCAATGAGCAGAACAGAATGGATATTATGACTAATAACCTGGCAAACGCATCCACTGTCGGTTTTAAAAAAGAAGGTTCTACCAGCCAGGCATTCAGCGACGTGCTTGCCTACAAAGTAAAGGATACCTCTGTCGGAGTGGAAAATATTCAGAGAATCGGCGTGAATCATCCGGGAGTTAAAATCGGTGAAAATTATACGGATTACTCTCAGGGCTCTTTCAGAATTACCAATAATACATTTGACATGGCTTTGTCGGGAACCGGTTTCTTTGCAGTGGAATATATGAACAATGCAGGAGAAATCGACACCAAATATACCAGAGCAGGTAATTTTACATTAGATGTAGACGGTTTTTTGATGACAAAGGACGGGGACTATGTTCTCGGCAGTAACGACCAGAGAATTCAGGTGGATACTTTGAAGGATGCAATGGTTGACCGTAACGGAAATATTTATCAAGATGGCAAATTGGTTGCTCAGGTAAAGGTGGTTGATTTCCAGGACTATAATTATTTGGAAAAGTACGGCGATACTTACTATCAGCCGGTAGAAGGAGCGACTTTTAGTGAAAGTGATGCTGAAGTGATTTCCGGTTATTTGGAAATGTCTAACGTTCAGATTGTAACGGAGATGGTGAATATGATCAGTATTACCAGAGCTTATGAGACCAATCAGAAGATTATGCAGACATATGATTCTAGTTTGGAAATTGCAGTAAATCAGCTTGGTAAATTGCAGTAACCCGGTGAAAGGTAGGTTGAAAAATGGTTAGAAGCTTATGGACAGCGGCAACAGGTATGATTGCCCAGCAAACAAATGTAGATACAATTGCTAACAACCTGGCAAATGTAAATACTGTTGGATATAAAACAGAAGTAAATGAGTTCCGCTCATTGCTTTATCAAAATTTGCAGACGAAAACCACCAAAGAGGACGGAACATTAAAGCCTGTTGGTGCCCAGGTGGGTCTTGGCGTGCGTAATGCCTCCATTACTTCCATTTTTGCGCAGGGTAGTTTGTTAGCGTCAAACAGTGATTCGGCTTTTGCTTTGGAAGGAAGAGGTTTCTTCAGCATTCAGGGTCAGGACGGAAATACATATTACAGCAGAAACGGTAACTTTATGTGGACTTTGGGACCGGGTGGTACCAATATGCTGGCGACCAGTGACGGCTTGCCGGTTTTGGATTCTAAGGGAAAAACCATTGAACTGCCTAAAGATTATGTAACAAGCAGAGTGGTAATTACCGGAGATGGTGAACTTTGTTATCCGGATGAAGAAAATAATCCTCAGCCATTGGGCATTCGTCTTGGTGTGTTCCAATTTAGTAATCCTGCAGGTTTGGAAAAGCAGGCAGACGGTTTACTGAAAGAAACCGCAGCCAGTGGCGAAGCCATGAACGAAGCTACTAATAACTCCTTAAAGAAGAGTAATCTGATACAGGGTTATTTGGAAGGTTCCAATGTACAGGTGGCAGATGAAATGGTTAATATGATTGTGGCACAGCGTGCCTATGAATTAAACTCAAAAGCGATTACCGCTTCTGATGAAATGATGCAGCAGGCAAATAATTTACGTCGTTAGTAATGAGAGGTAAAATATAATGGATATCGGTAATATTACGGACTTGTATTCCAATGTCTATCAAACAAATAATCAGTCCACATCCAAGCTGGAAGGAAAGTTAGAGAGTGACTTTACCAAGGCTACGGATAAAGAGATGATGGAGGCATGTAAACAATTTGAAGCCTATTTTGTGGAACAGATGTATAAGGCAATGATTGATACGATTCCGGAAAACGAAAATGCTACGGCATATACCTCCAACCTGATGGATTTTTATACAGACGAAATGGTCCAGAAGCTGGCAACAGATTCTACGGAGACCGGAGGTTTGGGATTGGCACAAACCCTGTATGAACAAATGAAAAGAAATTACGATTTGTAAGAGAAAAGGCTGCTGAAAGGCAGCCTTTTTGTGCGGATAATCAGAGAGTATTTTGGCAATGGGAGTAGTTTATGGAAGAAATTAACGGATATGTGGATCATATCATTTTTCAGAATCAGGAAAACGGATACACTGTATTTGAACTGGTGGGGGAAGAGGAAGATATTATATGCGTGGGTATGTGTAAGGGTATGACCGAAGGCGAGAGTATACGTGCGGAAGGTGATTATACGGAGCATCCCATGTATGGTAAGCAGTTCAAAATTACTGCTTATAAAGTGGTCCCGCCTACGGATTGCGCCAGTATCGAGCGCTATTTGGCATCCGGTGCAGTAAAAGGAATCGGAGAGGCGTTGGCTAAGCGTATTGTGAAAATGTTTGGAGAAGATACCTTTCGTATTGTGGAGGAAGAGCCGGAACGTCTTGCGGAGGTAAAGGGAATCAGTGAACGCAAAGCCAGAGAAATTGCAGAGCAAATGGAAGAACGCAAGGATTTGCGGGATGCCTTGCTCTTTTTGCAAAAGTTTGGCATATCCAACACCTTGGCCATTCGCATCTATGATACTTACGGAATTAATATGTATGGTGTTATTAATGAGAATCCGTATAAATTGGCAGAAGATATTGAAGGAATCGGCTTCAAAATTGCAGATGAAATAGCTGCCAAAATCGGTATTCACACGGACTCGGATTATCGTGTAAGAAGCGGTATTTTGTATACACTTTTGCAGGCAGTAAGCGAAGGTCATTGTTATTTGCCTATGGAAAAATTATTAGAAAGGGCATCCTATCTTTTGCAGGTGCCGGTGGAGAGTATTCGCCCCCAAGCGGATAATCTGATGATGGATAAAAAGCTGGTTATCAAAGGGGATAGTGTGTACGCGTTTTCGTATTATTATGCAGAGCTTAGTTGTGCCAGAATGCTGTTTGATTTGAATATGCCTTTGCGCCAGTCTGAGGATTATGTGCAGAATGCGTTGAGAAGTATATCCAGAGAGTTGGATATTCAGCAGGATGAATTACAGACGCAGGCAGTTATGGGAGCCATTCAAAACGGCTTGTTTATTCTGTCGGGAGGACCGGGAACAGGAAAAACTACCACCATTAATACCATTATTCGCTATTTTGAGCAGGAGGGCTGTGACATTTTGCTTGCGGCGCCGACCGGGCGTGCGGCTAAGCGAATGACGGAGGCTACCGGTTTTGAAGCAAGAACCATTCATCGTATGCTGGAATTAAACGGAGCATTATCAGATGAAAATAAGCGAAGCGTTCATTTTGAAAGAAATGCTGAAAATCCTTTGGAAGCGGATGTAATCATTATAGACGAGATGTCCATGGTAGACTTGCATCTCTTTCGGGCGCTTTTAAGTGCGATTGTGCCGGGTACCAGACTGATTTTGGTAGGGGATGTAAATCAGTTACCCAGTGTAGGACCGGGGCAGGTACTGCGTGATGTGATGGAGTCAGGTGCTTTTCCTATGGTAGTGCTGCAAACGGTATTCCGCCAGGCACAGGAAAGTGATATTGTTATCAATGCGCATCATATTAACAAAGGTGAGCAGATTGCTCTGAATAATAAGAGCAGGGATTTCTTTTTGCTGGAAAGAAATGACGTAAACGTGATTTATAAACATATGATTCAGTTAATACGGGACAAGTTGCCGAAGTATGTTAATGCGACACCCTATGATATTCAGGTGCTGACTCCCATGCGTAAAGGTAGTTTGGGCGTGGAAACCCTGAATGGTATTTTGCAGGAGTATCTGAACCCTCCGGCACCTCATAAACAGGAGCATGTGAGCGGGGCGACTACTTACCGTGTAGGGGATAAGGTTATGCAAATTCGCAATAACTATCAGCTGAAGTGGGAAGTGGTCAGCCGTTATGGTATTCCTGTAGATGCGGGGACGGGAGTATTTAACGGAGATGTGGGCAAAATTTTGTCAATTAATGAACCGGCATCGGAGCTGATAGTGGAATATGATGAAGGAAAAAGGGTGACTTATCCCTTCTCTTTATTGGATGAGTTGGAATTATCCTATGCGGTGACCATTCATAAGTCGCAGGGAAGCGAGTATCCTGCGGTAATTATGCCTCTGTTAAGCGGACCGAGGATGCTGTTTAACCGTAATTTGCTTTATACGGGGGTAACCAGAGCAAAGAGCTGTGTGACGATTTTGGGAAGCAGTGACACTGTGCGGGAAATGATAGCAAACGAGAGTGAAAACAAAAGATATACATCTTTGGATATGCGGATTCGGGAGTTTGCGGCCGTTATGAACGAAGAATAAGTCCGAATGACACATACAAAACAGCACCGTAAGAGGCGCGTGAACAGTACGGGAATGAAGGAGAAGGCTTACGGAGGGAAGTAAGCTTGTTTTTGAAAAAGATAACAGAGGGAATCGGGAAATTATTATTTCCGCCCAGATGCCCTATTTGTGATGAAGTGGTAAGAATCAGTGAATTCGGTATTTGCATGGATTGTGCGAAAAAAATCCGATATGTATTACCGCCGAAATGCTGTAAATGCGGGAAACATATAGAGGCGGAGGACGAAGAATATTGTAAAGATTGTGGGGAAAAGACACATTATTTTGATGCGGGAAGAGCACTATATGAATATGCTTCTGTAAATCAGTCGCTGTATCGGTTTAAATACAGCGGCAGGTGTGAATATGCAGAGGTATTCGGAGAAGAAATTGCTTTTTATCTGAAAGATTTTTTGCGGGAAATAAAGCCTGACGGGTTGATTCCCGTGCCAATGCATCCTAAGAAAGAGCGCAGAAGAGGTTATAATCAATCCGCGCTTCTGGCGCGGGCGGTGGGAAAGGCCGCTTCTTTGCCGGTTTATGACGAAATGGTGAAACGAGTTCGTAATACAAAGCCCTTAAAGATGCTAAATCCTGAAGAAAGACTAAATAATTTGAAAAAAGCTTTTATTCTGGGGGGAAATGGTGTAAAATTGAAAGTAGTTGTAATTATCGATGATATTTATACTACAGGTAGCACAATTGATGAAATTGCTAAACTTTTGCGGGGCGCAGGAGTAGAAAAAGTATATTTTATTACTTTAGCAATCGGAGAAACCATTTAGAAGATACGGAGGGAAATATGAACGTTAAGAATTGCAGAGGTTGCGGTCGTTTGTTTAACTATATTTCAGGTGCATTTATGTGTCCGGCATGTCGTGAAAAGATGGAAGAGAAGTTCCAGTTTGTTAGAGAATATATTCGTGAAAATCCGGGTGTGGGTATTCAGCAGGTTTCCAGAGATTGTGATGTAGAAACATCTCAGGTAAATCAATGGTTACGTGAGGAAAGGTTGGAGCTTACGGAAGGTTCTCCTCTTATGCTTACCTGTATGAGTTGCGGAAGTCTGATTCGTTGCGGAAAATATTGCGATAAGTGCAAATCAAATATAACCAATGGATTTAAAAGTGTTCTGAGAGGTCAGCAACCGGTTGTGGAGCATCCGGCAGAGAGAAAGAATAAAGACAGCAGAATGAGGTTCTTGGACACAAAATAGGAGTTGGAGTATGATAAACGAAGAAAAAATTATACTGATGACGCATCTTGCCGTTTATGAAAAAGGCGAGGGAAAGCGCACAATGTCCGTAGGGAAATATTTTAGAGGTGACTATATTTCACTGCATTTGTTGAGAACCGTGTTGAGCGGAACATTTGCTTTTTTGGTGGGATTGGGAATATATTTTCTGTATTTTTACGAGGATATATTAATGAATCTTTATACCATTGATTTTGCGGCATTGGCAAAAAATGTTATAACATATTATGTGGGATTTTTGGCGATATACGGCTTGCTGACATATATTGTATTTACTGTGCGGTTTATAAAAGCAAAGAAGAGTATTCGGGGTTATTATCAAAAATTAAAGAAATTAAATTCCATGTATCATCAGCAGTAATTAAGGAAAAGGGTATTGCGGGCTGATGCGGAGGCGAGAATGAGAAGCTTATTAGAGTTAAGAGACCGAGTGGTCAAAATTTATAATAAAAGTGAATTTATTGTTTTGCCGGTTTTGAAATTTATGCTGGCATTTACCATGTTAAGTATTGTGAGCGGCAGAATGGGGTATATGTATCAACTGGATAATTTAGGTTTGGTACTTATACTGGCTTTGATGTGTTCTTTTTTGCCTAATGGTTTTGTGGTGTGTTTCGCAGTTGCACTCAGCATGGCACATATTTATGCCCTTTCACTAGAAGCGGCGATTGTGGCATTTGCGGTGTATTCGATTTTGTTTCTGGTATTTTTCCGTTTTTGTTCGGGACATTCATTGGTGTTGATTTTTACATGTATTTTGGCAAGTATGAAACTTCCCACGATTGTACCAATTGTTGTAGGCTTGTTATCAACACCGGGAGCGATATTTGCTGTAGTATGCGGCTTATTGGGATATCAGCTGTTTGATACAATAGCAGATAACGCAGTTACAATTAATGCTATGGGGGAAGAAGAGGTAAATGCCAAGATTAGATTGGTAGTGGACGGTCTCTTGAAGAACAAGGAACTGTTGGTAATGTTGATTGCCTTTTCCTTTGCCATTATCGTGGTATACATGATTAGAAGATTAGCCATTGAATATGCATGGACAATAGCTATGGTGTCCGGTGCAATTGTCAGCTTCATTATTTTGCTGATAGGTGATTTGATGTATGACACAAATATTTCTATCGGGACCACAATTTTAGGGTTGATATTGGCTTTGGCAGTAGCAAAAGTGTTTGAATTTTTCTGTTTTGCCATAGATTACAGCAGGATAGAGAATGTTCAATTTGAAGATGATGAGTACTACTATTACGTGAAGGCAATTCCTAAAATGACTGTTGCTGCTCCGGAAAAGAAAGTAAAGCGAATTAATGTGCAGACGAAGGAAGAGCACCGAGAGAAAGATGCGGCAGAAAGAGGCGGGGCATCTGAGAGACATGTTACAGTAGAACGGATGAATGGTGGTAAAAAGGATAGAAATTCGAAGGGAACAAAATCAGGAGGAAAAAGCGTCACAATAGGGAAACGTGAAGTGAGTGATATTGAAGCTTTTTTTGATGAATTAGATGAAGAGAACTAAGTAGCGAGCAGGGATGAGCAAATGGAAGGATTGAAAGAAGTATTTCTTAGTCTGAGAAGATATGTTGCAAGTATTGAATTTGGCGATGTTTTAGAAATTCTGATTATCGCCTTTTTGGTGTACCATATTATGCTTTGGATTAAGAAGACTCGAGCTTGGGCGCTGTTAAAAGGATTGATTGTGATCGGTATATTCGGTGCATTGGCATTTGTTTTCAACATGCACACTATTTTGTGGCTGGCGGAAAATGTATTGGGATATGCGGTTATGGCACTGTTAATCGTTTTGCAACCTGAACTTAGAAGAGCATTGGAAGAGTTAGGCAAGAAAAATATTATGGCAGCAGTGTTACCCTTCGATTCAGCAGGTAACGAACAAGGTATTACTGAAAAAACCATTGATGAGATTACTCGTGCCTGCGTGGAGATGAGTAAAGTAAAGACCGGCGCATTGATTGTTATTGAACAGGAAGAGTCATTGGCAGAGTATGCAAGAAGCGGTATTGATGTTGATGCGGTTATCAGTAGTCAATTACTGATTAACATTTTTGAACATAATACACCTTTGCATGATGGTGCAGTGATTGTGAGAGGCAATCGTATTGTTTCTGCGACTTGTTATTTACCGTTGACGGCACAGGAAAATTTAAGCAAGGCTGTTGGTACCAGACATAGAGCCGGCGTGGGAATTTCAGAAGCTACGGACTCCATCACGGTAATTGTTTCCGAACAAACCGGAAATATCAGTGTGGCAGTGGACGGAAAGTTGCAGAGAAACTTTGACGGCGAGAAATTGAAAGCAAGATTAGTGGAATTGATTAATATAGAAAAGGATACCAAAAAACAGAAAATTCGTATCAGAAAAGGAAAGTCAAAAGCATGAAACAGAGAATAAAAAGATTATTGCTGGATAATTGGGGGCTCAAACTGATTTCCTTGCTGCTTGCTTTTGTTTTGTGGTTTGTGGTAATCAGTATCGATGATCCGGTGCGGGAAAAGAGCTTTTCAAATATAAAGGTTAATTTGATAAACACGGAAGAATTGGAAGAAAAAGGAATGGTGTGGGAAGTCCTGGATGGCACGGATGTGTTGAAAACCGTTTCTTTTGACGCTCCTTTAAGCGTGCGCGAAACCATAGAAGCATCAGATATTATTGCACAGGCTGATTTGGGGGAGATTACGGTAGCAGAGACGGTTGCTATTGAGTTTTCATGTCCTAAGTATAGTAATCAGGTAACCAATATTTCCGGCAGTATTTCAAATATTAAATTACGTGTGGAAGAAAAGGTTAGCAAGTGGATTAATATTGAGTATAAATTGGTTGGTGATGTGGCACCCGGCTATTTGGTTGGCGAAGTAGCTATGGAACAGAACCGATTAGAGGTTGCAGGTCCTCAGTCAAAAATCAATGAGGTAGTAAAGGCGGTTGTTTATGTTGATGTGGCCGGTGCAAAAGCGGGAGAGTTGTCAGCCCGTGTAGATGTACATTTATTGGATGCAACCGGAAAAGAAGTATCTTATCCCAACGTTACCAAAAACACTGATGCAATTAAAGTGACAGTAGATGTACATGCTACAAAAGAAGTACCGATTGAATATGCAGTAACCGGAAAGCCTGCGGAGGGCTATTTGTTAAACGGTGTTGTTACCGTGAATCCGGATAAGGTATTGATTGCAGGTCCCAGTGCTATATTGAACAGAATCGGCAAGATTTCTATTCCGATGAAAGAATTGGATGTTACCGGTGCTACAGGAAATGTAGAAAAGGTAATTGATTTAAAGAACTATTTATCATCCAGTGCTTATTTTGCAGAAGCAGGTTTTGACGGCAAGGTGAGTGTTGTGGTGGAAGTGGAGCCCATTGTTGAAAAGAAGATTGCCTTGGAACGAAACAATATCAGCCTGATTAATGTGCCGGAAGGCTATAGTGCGAAATTCCCGGATAATATTAGCATGTCAACTGTGACATTACGAGGATTACAGGCAGAGTTAAATACTGTGAGCGGAATCAAAGGAACCATTGACGTAAGCGAATGGTTGGAAACATTGGAGACAGAAGATTTGCCGCTTGGAATACATGCATTGCCGGTTGAGCTGGTTATACCGGAACAGTTTGAACAGGCCGGAGATGTGACTGTATATGTAGAGTTTGCTATTATACCAATCACAGATGACGCAAGAAATCTGACACAATAAAAGTAGTTGAGATTCTAATGTTTTCGTGTTATGATAACAAACAATGGAGGTGTGGCAATGGTAAGCCAGAAAGTTATTATTAAAAATCCCACAGGGCTACATCTGAGACCGGCGGGAATTCTATGTAAAGAAGCGATGAATTATAAATCCTTAATAACGTTTAATTTTAGGGAAAGCACTGCAAATGCCAAGAGCGTACTTAGTGTATTGGGAGCCTGTATTAAAAGCGGCGACGAAATCGAACTGGTATGCCAGGGAGAAGACGAAGAAGAAGCTTTGGCAGCTTTGGTGGCAGCAGTAGAAGACGGTTTAGGTGAATAATCAAGAGCGTAGCCCATCCCTAAGGATGGGCTGTGTTGTTATTTAGATAATAGCAGTGGAGGAGAAGTGTTATGTTGAATTATAAGAGATATCGGAAGAATCCCGTTGTGGATTACCCTACCAGAGAGTGGCCTAATAAAGAAATAGAAAAAGCGCCAATTTGGTGTAGCGTAGATTTGCGTGACGGTAATCAGGCATTAATTGACCCCATGGTGGTAAATGAAAAGATTGAGATGTTTCAGTTTTTGATAGACTTGGGTTTTAAGGAAATTGAAATCGGTTTCCCGGCAGCAAGCCAAATTGAGTTTGATTTCTTGAGACAGTTGATTGACAGAAAGATGATTCCGGATGACGTGCGTGTGCAGGTATTAACTCAGTGCCGCGAAGAGTTGATTGAACGTACTTTTGAGGCGATTGAGGGTTGCAAGCAGGCAGTGGTACATATTTATAATTCTACCTCTACTTTGCAAAGAGATGTGGTGTTTAATATGGACAGAGAGCATATTATCGACATCGCTGTACAGGGTACCCGTATGGTAAAAGAGCGTGCAGAAAAATTCCCGGGCAAGATTATTCTGGAATATTCTCCGGAAAGTTTCACCGGTACGGAATTGGATTTCGCTTTGGATATTTGTAATGCTGTTCAGAGAGAGTGGAAACCCACACCGGAAGAACCTATGATTGTAAATCTTCCTTCTACAGTGGAAATGAACACACCCAATGTTTATGCGGATCAGATTGAGTGGATGATTAAGCATTTGGAAAATCGTGAAAGTTTGGTTATCAGTGTGCATCCTCATAATGACAGAGGTACCGGTGTTGCCAGTGCAGAACTTGCGTTGCTTGCAGGTGCAGACCGCGTGGAAGGTACACTTTTCGGTAATGGTGAGCGTACCGGTAATGTAGATATTTTAAATATTGCGTATAATATGTTCTCTCAGGGTATTAATCCTGAACTTAACATTGAAAGAGTAAATGATATTATTGAACTTTATGAGAGATGCTGTAAGATTCCTATTCATCCCAGACATCCTTATGCAGGTAAGCTGGTATTTACTGCATTCTCCGGTTCGCATCAGGATGCTATCAATAAGGGTGTGAAGGCTATGAAGGAGCGTGACAGCGAGTACTGGCAGGTGCCTTATTTGCCCATTGATCCTGCTGATATCGGAAGAGAATACGAACCTATTGTTCGTATCAATTCTCAGTCAGGCAAAGGTGGCGTGGCATTTGTTATGGATACCTACTTTGGCTTCAAACTTCCTAAGGCTATGCATAAAGAGTTTGCAACTGTTATTCAGAATGTTTCTGAAAAGCAGGGAGAGGTGGCACCGGAAGAAATCATGGATTACTTCCGTGCAGAGTATTTGGATCAGAAAGAACCTATTCATTTCCGTAGCATGAAGGTAGATGATTTGAGTGATAACACAAAGACATCCTTTGATACAAAAGTTACCGTGGTATATACCAATCATGGTAAAGAAAAAACATTTGAAGCAGTCGGAAATGGACCTATTGATGCTGTGAAGCGTGGCTTGGCAATGGATTTGGGCGTTGATATGAAGATTTTGGACTATGAAGAGCATGCATTGCAAAGTGGTTCAAATTCACAGGCGGCGGCATATATTCATTTGATGGATGGAGATACCGGAAGAGTTACTTATGGTGTTGGTGTAAGTTCCAATATTACCAGAGCATCTGTAAGAGCAATTTTCTCTGCAGTTAACCGTTTGAATTTGGGCGGAAAATAAATGAATGTTTCCCCGCATAATCTTACCGACGGGTATGGTTATGCGGGGATTTTTTGTCGGACTTTATGAGAGATATATAAGTGCGGTAATGATGCCAAGGATGGCACCTACAAATACTTGAAACGGTGTATGGCCAATGAGCTCCTTCAGTTTATTATGGCCGGATACTTCGTGTTTTTCGCTATCGTTTAGAAGGATAATGATATTATTAAGAAGCTTGGCCTGAATACCGGTTTCTCGGCGAACTACCATTGCATCGTGCATTACGATGATTGCGAGAAGCAGGGAAATGGCAAATTCAAAACCTGAAGCACCATATTCCAAATAGGATGCGGTAGCCATGGCGCATACGGTGGCAGAATGACTACTGGGCAGACCGCCGCTTCCTGTAAAACGTTCCATAGAAATGTGTCCGGCAATTAACAAATGGAGTATTATTTTCAGAAATTGAGATATCAGCCAAGCGAATGCAGCTGCCATAAAAAGGCTATTATTAATTAACTCACTAAGAAATTCCATGTTGTCACCACCAATAAAAGTTTTACTAATAACATTTGCATTTTTTTGCAATTTAGACGCAGAAATTGAAAAAAGTTTATAAAGCGAACTGCTTGCATTATGTATGATAAGCGAGTATACTTTCTATAGTGGTCAGAAAGGAAGTGCGATATGAAATTGTTAAGCGTAGTGGTTCCGTGTTTTAATGAGGAAGAGAATATAGAGCTTTTTTATACGGAAGTCGTGAAGTATGCTTCCTTTTTTACAGAGAATGATATAGAATTGGAAATTTTGTTTATAGATGACGGTTCCACGGATAATACGGTCAATAATATAAAGAAAATTAAAGAATCGGATGAGCGTGTGCGCTTGATTTCCTTTTCCAGAAATTTTGGAAAAGAATCTGCTATGTATGCAGGATTGGAGAAATCAAAGGGCGATTATGTGGTAATTATGGATGTGGATTTGCAGGACCCCCCTTCACTTTTGCCGGAGATGTATGAGCATATTCAGCAAGGGTATGATTCGGTGGCGACTCGAAGAGTGTCACGAAAAGGGGAGCCGGCTATTCGTTCCTTTTTTGCCAGATGCTTTTATCGATTGATGAAGCGCATCTCGAAAACAGAAATTATGGACGGAGCCAGAGATTACAGAATGATGACCAGGCAGATGGTGGATTCTATTCTGCAATTGCGTGAATATCATCGTTTCACCAAAGGTATTTATGGCTGGGTAGGCTTCAAAACCAAATGGTTGGAATTCGAGAATGTGGAGCGCATGAAAGGTGAGACAAAATGGAGCTTTTGGAAATTACTTAAATACTCTATAGAAGGCATCACCGCTTTTTCTACGGCACCCCTTATGTTTGCCTCACTTATGGGTGTGGTCTTTTGTGTATTGGCCTTTATTTTGATTGGAGTAACCATATTCCGAAAACTGGTATTTGGTGACCCGGTTTCGGGTTGGCCGTCTTTGGTTTGTATTATTTCTTTGGTAAGCGGAGTACAACTTTTCTGCTTAGGAATATTAGGACAATATTTGGCGAAAACATATATGGAAGTAAAAAATCGTCCGATTTATTTGATAAAAGAAGAGATTTAGTTTATACAGATGTTTCCTGTAAATACGCGCGATGAAAAGCAATTGCATTATTCGACAGATATGATAAGATAGTGTGGTCAGTCGCGCCAAAGTGCATTAGTCGACAGTTGAAAGGAGACATTTTAGATGGATATGATAGCAGTGGAAGATTATGAGTTGGAGAAATATATAACGGAGATTATGTTGGATATTGGGGTGCCGGCACATTTGAAGGGGTATCATTATTTGAGAGACGCTATTTTACTTTCCGGAAGAGATATGGAAGTTGTAAGCAGCGTAACAAAGCTATTATATCCGACGATTGCAAAACGTTTTAAAACGACCGATCAGAAGGTAGAGAGAGCCATTCGAAATGCTATTGAAGTCTCTTGGACGAGAGGGAATATAGAAACATTTGAACGTTTATTTGGCTATTCTATTCAACAGGGAAAAAGCAGACCGACAAATAGTGAGTACATTGCGAGAATAGCAGATAAAATGCGCCTGGATATTAAATCGATGTGAAAGAAAAGTGAACGAGGAATTACATATTGTGAGTAAAAGGGGGAGAGATAAGGCATCTGCTCCTTTTTTTGTATCAAAAGCGTTATTTCTTGTGTATATGTAGAAAGTTGTGATATAATGTTAATAACTATAGATATTTTTTAGATGCCGGAGGTCGCAACAGGTGATAGTGCTTTTGTGGATAAGCCTGCTACTGTTTCCTATAGTAATAGGGGGCGGGATTTTGACAATTGCATATGGGAAGAAAAACACATATAAAATAACGCTTTCGGAAAGTATTCTTTTGGGAATAATAGCTTGTATAGGGGCTGCGGAAGCAGTGCATGTGTTAGGCCTAATGAAGCATTTATCGCTGAGCACATGCGGTAAAATATGGGGAATTTTGTTGCTGGCGTTAGGTGTTGTGTCGGTTATAGGCATGATTTTTTTGTGCAAGAATAAGAAGGAACGACTTTTTGCTTTTAAAGGTGCGACATTGGAGTATTCCGTGGTGCCGTTTTTGTTTGTCGGCCTGCTATTGTTTCAGGCTTTGTTTGTTTTTTGCACGAAACCAATTGCTATTGCCGGAGATATCACAATGGAAACAGTTCAAAGTTTTTTGAACGAGGACGGAATATATAAGGTTATGCCATTGACAGGCAGGCCGAATGAGAATTTGATTCCCATGAGATATTCTGTTTTGAGTTTGCCTACCGTATATTCGATGTTGAGTCAATTGTTTGGTCAGGACCCCGGTCTGGTGGTGTATCATGTGGTGCCGGTTTTGGTAATGATAGTGGTTTATTTTAGCTATTATCATTTAAGCGGAGTGCTTTTCGGTATGAAAGCGTTAAAAAAGAGATACTTGTTTTTAGTTATAGTGGCCTTGCTTATTTTATTCTTTGACGGAAGTTTTGCTTCAAACGGATTTGGAGTACTTCACGGAGGTTATTTAGGAACTACCGTTAGAAATATGGTTTTGGTACCGTATGTTGTGGCTGTATCATTGCAAAAGCAGTGGTGGAAGGCGGTGTTGTGCATACTTGCAGAAGCGTGTATTGTATGGACGCTCTGGGGATTAGGTGTGTGTGTAGTCGTAGTATTGGGAATGGCAGTGTTAACCGGGCTGGAGAAGAAAAAGGGGAAAGTGCATAAAATCTTTCAAATCTTTCGGGATGAGGGGGGTTTGGCATGAGTACATTAGTGCAATATTTTGAGAGAACCGTCAAGGGAATGGAAACTTTCTTTAGCCACGATAAGATGCCGGTAATATTATTAGCGGTGTTGTTGTTATTATGGTTGAGCAACAAGAAGAAAATTAACGGTGAAAGTAATCGCTTACTGGTTTATTCGGCCGGAATATCCTGTGCATTATTGTTTCCTGTTACTGCTGTGATTGCAGTAATATATCAAAGTGCCTATTATGATTATGAGTGGGTATGGAGTATGGTGCCTGCCGTTTCGGTGATTGCGTATGGCGGCGTGCAACTATATGAGAAGAAAGAGAAGGAAAAGAACGGAAAAGTATTTTGGTGGATGGCAGTTTTGGTTTTATTATTTTTGTGCGGCAATCAAGGCTGTTTACAAACTGCGTCCGAAGAAGCAATAAGCAGTGAGACTTTGAACAAAACAATTGCTGCTATAGAGAGTGAACCGGAGCTTGCAGAACCAGTGCTGTGGGGACCGTCTCATATAATGCAGGAGATAAGATGTGAAACCGGAGAAATTGTACTTGTTTACGGCAAGGATATGTGGGATCCGAAATCCGGAGCATATGATTATGAAGCATATTCTGAAGAGTTAATACAGGCATACGAGTGGATGGATATCATAAGCGTCTTGGAAGTTTCTGAGGGGCAGGGAATATGGGAATTGTATGATAAATACGATATTTACGAAAAGCTGCCGGAGGCTTTTGCTGCGGTATTGAATGCAGGTGCAAATGTTATTGTGTTGCCGGAGAGGGCAGCAGGACATTTGGAAGAAATGATTTTGCAAGAAGCAGAAAAAGTAAGTAAGAGTGTTCAAAAAGAGTATGTAGAGCAGTATGCGATTTATCTGCTTAAATAGTAGGAGAAAGAAATGAACAATGCAGTAGTCAGTATTGTGGTTCCTGTATATCACGCGGAGAAGTATATCGAAATGACCATGGACAGCGTGAGAATGCAAACGTATAAGGATTGGGAACTGCTATTGATCGTTGATGATCCGCAAGATCCGACAATAGAGATTATTACAAAGTATATTGAAGACAGAGCGGAAGACAGAATTCATATATATATACAAGAAGAAAACAAAGGTGCTGCACTTGCCAGAAACAGGGGTGTGGCAGAGGCGAAGGGACGCTATATTGCCTATTTGGATGCGGATGATTTGTGGCAACCGGACAAATTGGAGAAGGAGCTGGCGTTTATTCGCAAAAAAGATGTGGCATTTGCTTTTACCGGGTATGAGTTTGCGGATGAGAACGGAAACGGTTTGGGAAAAGTGGTATCCGTTCCGGAAAAGCTGGTTTACAAAAAGGCGTTAAAGAACACAACGATTTTTACTTCAACCGTTATGTTTGATACGGAAAAGATAGATAAGACCTTGTTGGTCATGCCGAATATAAAGAGTGAAGATACCGCCTTGTGGTGGAAAATTTTGCGTAGCGGATATGATGCATATGGACTTAATGAAAATTTGGTGTATTACAGAAGACCTGCTGTTTCATTATCTTCAAACAAGTTTGTTGCAATTAAAAGAATTTGGAATTTATACCGCAAAGCAGAGAAATTGTCTGTTCCTTACAGCTGCTATAATTTCTGCTTTTGGGCAGTGAGGGCGGTACTTAGAAGAGTTTGACATTATACTAAAGTTTTAGGAGCGTATTTTTATGCGAAAAGTAGAGACCTATAAAAGATTGATATTGCTGTTTTTGTCCGGCGTGTGTTTGTTGCTGGAAACAGGCATATTTTACTATTTTTGGAAAACCAATTTCGGTCCCAGCATTACACAGTTAACCGGAGTTCCGTATTATTTTAGAGCAGATTTGTTAGAATGCGGTATGTATGGTGTGCTGCTTCTGTTTCTTTCCAAAATGTACGGAGGAGCCAGAATCGGTTATCTGAAAAATGCGGAAGTAGTTTTTTCGCAAGTGTTTGCATTATTGGCGACAAATGTGATTATGTATGCAGAATTATCAATTATGGCAAAGCAGTTTTTTGTTCTGAGAATGTTTTTGCTTATGATTGTGGCACAGGTAATTGTGGCAATCCTCTGGAATAATATAGCCTATTGGATTTATAAATCAATTTTTCCGCCCAGGAAGATGCTCCTGATTCACGGGGACAGGCCTATTGAAGGTATATTAAGTAAATTTTCCGACAGAAAAGATAAATACGACATTGTAAAGTGTGTACATGTTGCTAAAAATGTGGAAGAAATTCAAAAGGAGATTTTGACCGGTTATGAAGGCGGCGCATATCAGGCAGTCGTAATCTGGGACATTTCCACAGAACAAAGAAATGTACTGTTGAAGTTTTGTTATGCACATTCTATTCGTTTTTATATAATGCCTAAGATTACAGATGTAATTATGCTTGGTGCGGAAGAACTGCATTTGTTCGATACTCCTATTTTGTTGACAAGAGAATATAGTCTGACCATGGAGCAACGATTTGCAAAAAGGGCATTGGATCTTATTTGTGCATCTGTTTTATTGTTATTGGCATCTCCTATTATGTTGATAACGGCCATTGCAATTAAGCTTTATGACAGAGGACCGGTTCTTTATAAACAGGTACGCTGTACAAAAGATCAGAGAGAATTTAATATTATGAAATTTAGAAGCATGCGTACTGATGCGGAGAAAGACGGCGTTGCACGTTTGGCTACTAAAAATGATGACAGAATCACCCCTATTGGTAAGTTTATCCGTAAAGTAAGAATTGATGAACTGCCCCAGTTGATTAATATTTTGAAGGGCGACATGTCGTTTATCGGTCCCAGACCGGAAAGACCGGAAATCATTGCGCAGTATATGGAAGTGATGCCGGAATTTGCCTATCGAATGAAGGTGAAAGCCGGCCTGGCAGGGTATGCGCAGGTGTATGGTAAGTATAATACCACACCGTACGACAAGCTGAAGCTGGATTTGACATATATTGAGAACTATTCATTCTGGATGGATATCCAGTTGATGTTATTGACATTGAAGATTTTGTTCTGGCCCGACAGCACAGAAGGTGTGGAAAGCGAACAAATCACTGCTTTGAAGCAGGAAATGAAGAATACGAGCAAGGACGAGTAGCGGGAGGCATAATATGACTTTGCAATTGCTGGTGGCAGCAGTTCAAAAGAAACCTGTGGAACTGGCTGAGGAAATGCAAATAGAAAGCGATGCTATTATTGTAAGTCAAAAAGACGATGGCAGATATGAAGAAATTGAATATAAGGGTCATAAGATTCGCTATTTTGCCATGCCTGACAAGGGGGTAGGGTTAAATCGAAACACTGCACTTTTGCATGCAGAGGCAGATATTATAGTATTTGCAGATGAGGATATTGTGTATTGCAAAGATTATGCCAAGAAGATTTTAGAGGAGTTCAAAGCCCATCCTAATGCAGACATGCTTTTGTTTAATGTGAAAGCCAGCGAAGGCAGGGAAACCTACCATACGGAACAGTTTGGAAGAGTGCGCTGGTATAATGCAGGCCGATACCCCACATACAGTTTTGCGGTGAAAAGGGAGAAAGTGCATAAGAATAATATTACCTTCTCTTTGTTGTTTGGCGGAGGGGCAAAGTACAGTAACGGAGAAGACAGTTTGTTTTTGCGGGATTGTATGAAATGCGGACTGAAAGTGTACAAAGTACCCGTGCACATCGGTGAAGAAAAATACAGGGAGTCCACTTGGTTTAGCGGATATAATGAAAAGTTCTTTTTTGACAGGGGAGTGCTGTATCGTTATTTGTACGGTGCACTTGCCAAGATAATGTCAATACGCTGGCTGTTAAAGCACAAGGCAGAACTTTGTAAAGACATTTCCGTGAAAGCGGCATACGCTATTATGCGCCGCGGTATAAAGGAAGCAAAGAAGTAAGCGGCAATTTTGCAAAGACCGGAGATAGGAAAAGGATGGACAGATTAACAAAGTTTAGCATTTTAGTGGTTTCGCTGAATTCAGGCGATAAGCTGCTGGAGACAATAAAAAGTATATTGAGTCAAAACTATACGGACTATGAGGTGGTAGTGAAGGATGGAGGTTCTAAGGATGATTCTTTGACGTCCTTGGAAGCATATTTACAAACTTGTCCCGCATATGCAGACAAAGTAAGAATTATTTCACGTAAAGATACCGGTATTTATGAAGGTATGAATCAGGCTACCAAAGAGGCAAGAGGGAAATACTATTATTTCTTAAATTGTGGAGATTTATTTGTGGATGGTGAAGTGTTGGCAAAAATCGCAAGTAGCATGGAGGCAGCACGAAAGCAGGGAAGCAGTGCCAAAATCTTCTATGGGGATATTTACGATAATTTGCGAGAGCAAAGAGTGCCGTCCAATCCTAACATTGATGTGTTCGGTTGTTACAGAAATGTACCCTGTCATCAGGCTTGCATTTATCACTATTCTCTGTTTGAAGAGAGAGGGTATGAACCCAAGTACAGAGTGCGTGCGGATTATGAACATTTCTTGTGGTGTTATTTTCGCAAGGAGGCGAAGCCGCAGTATATAAAAGTGGTAATTGCTTCTTATGAGGGCGGCGGTTTTTCGGAAACAAAAGAAAACCGTTTGCGTTCCAAGAAAGAACATAAAGAAATTACAGAGAAATATATGAGCAAGGGACAGCTGTTTCGTTATAAGACCGTATTGGCGGTTACGTTGGCACCGCTTCGGACCAAAATGGCGGAAAGTCCCAAGTGGGCAGGCTTTTATAATAAATGCAAAAGCTTGCTGTACAGAAAAAAGAAGTGTAACGAATAGAAAGAAGGAAATACGATGGAACAATTGGCAATCAACGGCGGTACGCCTGTGCGTACCACGCCTATTTCATACGGTAAACAGTATATAGATGATGCAGATGTGGCTGCAGTAGCTGCTACATTGAGAAGTACATTGACTTGTGGTCCTAAGATAGATGAGCTGGAGCAAAAACTATGCGATATTACAGGAGCGAAATATGCGGTGGCAGTCAGCAACGGAACTGCAGCCTTACATATTGCAGCCATGGCTGCCGGAATCGGCCCCGGAGATGAAGTGATTGTAAGTCCTATTACTTTTGCGGCATCGGCAAACTGTGTGCTTTATTGTGGCGCTACACCGGTGTTTGCAGATATTAATCCCTTGACCTACAATATAGACCCGGCATGTATAGAGAAGAAAATTACAGACAGAACCAAGGCAATCGTGGCGGTGGATTTTACGGGTCAGGCGGTTGAGTTGGACGAAATCCGGGAGATTTGCAGAAAGCATAATTTAATTTTGATAGAGGATGCAGCACATTCTATCGGTACAAAGTATAATGGTCAGGCAGTAGGAAGTATTGCGGATATGACCACTTTTAGCTTTCATCCGGTGAAGACTGTTACGGCAGGCGAAGGCGGCGCTGTTATGACCAATGATGAGGCATTATATCGCAAATTAAAACTGTTTCGCTCCCATGGTATTACCAGGGACCAGGCGCAGATGGCGCATCCTACGGACGCGGGCTGGTACAATGAACAGGTAACTTTGGGATACAATTATCGTATGACCGATATACAGGCGGCCTTGTTAATCAGTCAGTTGGATAAGTTGGAGGCTTTTTCTGCGAGAAGAAAAGAAATTGTAAAAATGTATAATGAAGCATTTTCAGAAGTGCCTGAAATCAAAGTACAACAGGAAATTTCCAAGTCTGATACCACCAGACATTTATATATTTTGCGCTTAAATTTGGAGAAGCTTTCTTGTGACAGACGTGAATTTTTTGATGCACTCCATGAGGAAAATATATACTCACAGGTGCATTATTTACCGGTATACTGGCATTCACATTACGAGAACTTAGGATACGAGAAGGGTTTGTGTCCGAATGCAGAAAGTTATTACATGGAATCCATGAGTCTGCCCCTTTTCTATGCGATGACGGATGCAGATGTGCAGGATGTAATCCGCGCGGTAAAGAAGTTGATTGCTTATTATCGAAAGTAATCAGGAGCCGGAACTTTCGCGGCGCGGCATGTAAAGTGCCAATGAGTAATTGAGTACAGGAATGGTAACTTATGAAAAAGAAGATAGAGTATTTAGAACTGTTTTGTACAAAGTTTGTGTTTTTGATTTCTGCAGGTCTGTTTTGTGTATTGAGTTTTTGGGCCTTAAAATACAGTCATCGATATGCACCGAATTATTTGGAAGAAAAAGTATGGGGAGTGTATGATTCTCCCATGAAAAATATTCTTGTGTTTTTGATTGTACTGGCGACATTATATGTGATTCAGTTATTGTTTTTGCGCGGTGAGGAAACGCTTAAGCGCAGAAGGGTCAAATTATTTTTAGAAGTAGATTTAATGATTATGGCTGTAGTTGGCGTGATTTGGGTATCCTGTTGTCATATTACACCGCATGCGGATCAGTTGCAGGTGTACTTAACGGCGGTTGATTTTTCCAATGGTAACTATACGGATATGGGCGCCTATTTCTACATGTACAAACAGCAGTATGGATTGGCTTTTTTGTATGAATGTGTTTTGTGGATTTGGGAGAGTTTTCGCTTGATACAATATATCAATGTGATTTTCCTGTTGATGATTATTTTGTTTGGATATTTAATCAGTGATACTTTGTTCCGAAATGCAAGAGTAAATTTATATACGATTTTGTCCATGAATTTGTTTTTGCCGCTTCTTATTTACGTGAATTTTGTGTATGGAGAAGTGGGTATAGTGGCTATGAGTTTGTGTGCTGTTTGGGCAGTTTTAAAATGGATGAACACTGATCAAAAACGTTATATAGCCATTGCTGTTTTTGCTATGACACTTGCGATTCTGGCCAGAAAAAATATGATTATTGTAGCCATTGCGCTGACAATTGTGCTATTGATAAGGGCGCTTGTAAAGAAAAAATGGAAGCCACTGTTATTCGTGGTACTGCTGCTTATGGTGCCGCTTGGAACCATTCGTTTAGTGGAAAAAACTTATGAATGGCGTTCCGGCAGGGAAGTGGGTGACGGTATGCCTGCTACCTTGCATATTGCCATGGGGATGCAGGAGTCCTGGAACGGTGCAGGGGCCTACAATTCATATAATAATAGTACCTTTTGGAATGAGGCCGGCGGAGACAGTGAGCTGGCAGATGAAATCGGTAAAGCGTATATACGGGCGCGTATGCAGGAGTTTAAGGAGAATCCTGCCATGGCACGTGCTTTTTATCAGGCAAAAACATGGGAACAGTGGAATGAAGGAAGTTATGGCAGTTTGATTATGACGGCACATTTCGAAGCGGCTCCTTTTGCACCCGCACAGGAATTATACGGAGGAAAGTGGCAAAAACCCGCGTTGGATTGGATGGAATACTATTTGTTTATCATTTACGCAACAGCACTTATTTACTCTGTGTATGGTTTTTTCCGTATCAACGAATTAAAGGGAACGCTATTCCCCATGATTGTAATCGGAGGAATGCTGTTTAGTCTGTTGTGGGAAGCAAAAGCCAGATATGTATTCCCTTATGTGACTATTTTATTGCCGGCAGTGGCTGTGGGATGGCATTTGTGTCATCAGGCGGTGGATGGTTTGGTTGCTAAAGTTTGGAAACGGTCTTGAATGTGAGGAGAAATGATTTGAAGATCACAGAGAAGAAGTGGTTTGGTTTTGTTGTTCTGTCCATTGCAATGGTGGGAACAATGATTCTTCGCCCACCGGTTTTTTATTTAAATGATGACGTGACGATGCGAAGCATTCTTAGCGGAGCATATACCGGGACGCCAAACGGACATGCCGTGTATATGAAGTATCCGCTTACCGGTATTTTGGCATTATTGTACAGGGTGCTTGGTTTTGTTCCCTGGATGGAACTGTTTTTTGCAGTCTGCATTTTGATGTGCATGTGGTTTTTCAGCAAATGTTTTGCATCTCCGGCAATGGGAACTGTTTTGGCATTTGCATTGTATGTTCCTTTTGCTTTATATATGCACTACACTTTGGTGGCGGCGCTTCTTGCTGCAACAGCAATCCTTTTGTTGGTGAGAGGTCATAAAGGCAGCAATGCATGGGTGTTACTTTTGCTTGCCTTTCTGATTCGAAGCCAGGTGGGACTTTTGAGTCTTCCCTTTGTTGCATGTGCATGGATTTGGAGAAGTTGGCTGTTACCCGGAGAAGAACGTAAACAGGACAACATACATGTGTTGAAATGGGGAGTATGCTGGATTGCGGCAGTATTATGTTGTAATTTGCTTCACAGTGTCTGCTACTCTGCACCGGAGTGGAAAGAATATTTGGAGTATAATGACAGCAGGACCCTTTTATATGACTATACGGATTTTTTGTCCGTGAGTACTTATGAGGAAAATTGTGCAGAATATGGTATGACGGATACGGAATATAATATTCTTTATCATTACAACAATATGTTGGACAAGTCCATAGATGCGAAAAGGATGCAGGAAATTGCAAATAAAGTTGCCATGGGCATGAAAACGGATGAGGGTGTTGGGGCTTCTTTAAAGAACAGTATCCGTCAGTATTTTTCTAATATTCGATATAATGATGCACCCTATAACTATATTTGGATGGCAACAGTTTTGGTTCTTGCAGGATGTTGTATTTTGAGCAAACGTTGGCGGTTGCTTGGTATTGTGAGTGTACTTGAAGTGGGACGCAGTATGGTATGGATTTACCTGATTTGGAAAGGACGTTTTCCGCAACGAGTATCACAGTCTTTGTATGTCATTGAAATTATGCTGTTGATTGGTATGTTGATTACGGTGGCGGGGCATCTGAAGTGGCAGGACAAAGCAAAGAAGCTTTCCGCATGGGTTTTGGCGGCGGTTTTGTTGATATCCTGCATATCCCGGTGGAAAAATACCTTTGCTGATTTAGCGTATAGGGATGATGTGCAGCAGGGTTGGGAGATCTTAAAAGAGTATTGTGAAGAAAGACCGCAAACCCTCTATTTTGCAGATGTGTTTTCTGTAGTACAGTATGCGGAAAGTCAGTATGTGAGAGATTCTGAGAATATCAAGTTATTAGGTGGTTGGCTCAGTGCAAGTCCCCTGACCGGAGAAATCTTTGATAAAATAGGGGTAGCAGATGCCGCAGAAGCGTTGTATGATGGTAAAGGGGTAAAACTGCTTGCAAGAAAAGACGGGGATATGGAGTGGCTGGAAACCTATTTGCAGGAACGCTTCGGTCCATGCGAATTGCGGGAAAACGGGGTTATCCTCTTGCATGATGGCAGAGCATTTGCGGAATATGGAGTATATCCCTTGTCAGAATAACGCATATTTGCGGAAAGAAGGATACTATGAAAGAATATATAGACGAGCAGGCAGGTATTTACTTGCGTCTGATGACCGGCGATGATACGGACGATATTGTCCGCTGGCGTAACAGTGAAAAGGTTAAAAAGAGATTTATTTACCAGGGGACATTTACCAAAGAAGGGCATGAAAACTGGATTAAGACCATGGTAGAGACCGGTAAGGTGGTACAAATGATGATTTGTGAGATTTCTACCGGTAAGGCAGTTGGTTCGGTATATGTAAGAGATATTGATGAAACCCATCATAAAGCGGAATACGGAATCTTTATCGGTGAAGATGAGGCCCGCGGAAGAGGATATGGTACGGCAGCGGCTAAGTTGATGATTCGCTATTGTTTTGATGAGCTGAAACTGCATCGCTTGTTTTTACGAGTATATGCTGAAAATGCAAGAGCCATTCGCAGCTATGAAAAAGCCGGTTTCGAAAAAGAGGCTTATTTACGGGACGATGTGTTTATAGATGGCGCGTACAAGGATATCGTGCTGATGGGCATTATTCAGGAATAAATCGAAGACATAAATATGAGGTAAGATATGAAAAGAGTTAGTTTTGTAATACCGTGTTATCGTTCTGAGAATACAGTGGAAGGTGTGGTAAAGGAAATAGAAGCAACCATGCAGACCATGGCGGATAAATATGAGTATGAAATTATTTTGGTAAACGATTGCTCACCGGATAACACTATGGGTACAATTCGCAGAATTTGTGCAGACAATTCAAAGGTAAAAGGAATCGGTTTCTCCCGCAACTTCGGACAGCATGCAGCATTAATGGCAGGTCTGCGCCAATCCGATGGTGATTATGTAGTATGTTTGGATGATGACGGTCAGACACCTGCGGATGAAGTAGGAAAGCTTTTGGAGAAATTGGAAGAGGGATTTGATGCAGTATATGCCAAATATGAGCATAAGCAACATTCCGGGTTCCGTAATCTGGGCAGTAAAGTGAATGAGGTCATGACCAGAATTATGTTGGAAAAACCGAAGGATTTGTTTATTTCCAGTTATTTTGCAGTGAAGAGATTTATCGTAGAGGATATGATTCGTTATGAAAACTCCTATCCCTATGTTATCGGTTTGGTGCTTCGTTCCACCAAGAATATTACCAATGTGATAGTGAATCATCGCGAACGTGAGGAAGGAAAATCCGGTTATACGCTGAAGAAATTATTTACTCTCTGGTTTAACGGATTTACCGCGTTTTCGGTAAAACCTTTACGAATTGCCACTTGTTTGGGTGCGTTCAGTGCATTTATGGGATTTGCATACGGTATTTATACAATCATCAAGCGTTTTGTAAATCCGGATGTGCCTTTGGGATACAGTTCCATGATGGCGGCATTGGTGTTTTTTTGCGGTATGATTATGGTAATGCTTGGGCTGATTGGTGAGTATATCGGCCGTATTTACATCAGTATGAACAGTTCTCCGCAGTATGTTATCAGGGAACGAATTAATGTGGAGACGGGGACCGAGAAGACAGAGTAGAAGCGTTGTTGAATTTGGAGAAACGTATGAAGGAAAAGCTTAAAGAACATCTGAAGCGTAACAAAATTTTGTATTTACAGGCAGTAATGATGGGATTACTGCCTCTTTTGTGTTGTGTCATTACCTGCGCAATGCACGGATATGGATTGGGAGATATTTATCTCCCGGCATCGGATTGGAACGATGAGTTGTTTTATTATAAGCAAGTGGAGAGCATGTTGAATTTCGGCTATCCTCAGGGCTATTTCGGTTTTAATGAAAGTCATGCACTGAAGTTTTCCTTTGCGGCTTGGAGTCCGGTGTTGGTGTTCCCGTGGCTTACATTTGGGGCTGTCTTCGGTTGGAATATGATGTCCCCTATTTATTGTAATATTCTTTTAATGTCCATAGCATGTATTGTGTTTGTAGTTTTGGTAAAGCCTAAGTGGAAGCAACTGTTTTTACTGACTATTTTATTTTGCGTATTTACGCCTTTTACCTTGTATATGCTGCGCGGTATGCCGGAATGTATTTGTTTCAGCATGTTGATTATTTATTACGCAGTGATGGAATGGTACCGCAGGGAAGATAAATTCCGTGGTATTGTATGGATGTTGGTGTTATCAGGGTTGATGACGTTAATGCGTCCATATTTGGTGCTCTTTATGATTTATCCCATGATTATGTGGATTCGTAAGGATAAAAAGAAAGGCATTTGCGGTTCGGCAATTCTCTTTGTGTTGGTAGGAGGAACCTACATTGCCATCAATCATTATTTGGCTGCGGAATATTTTACACCTTTGTTTAAAACCGATTGGTTACAACCCTTTTTCAAGGGACAGATATTTACCGGTATCAAGGGCGTTTTCAGTAGCTTGTATCATAACGGCAGAACATTTTTATCATTGACTGTGGAAGGTCTGCGCAGTGGGTTGACGGAAGGAGCCTTCTTTGCAGGATACCTTGCATTAATGCTTTTGTGCGCATGGCAGGGTTTGGCGGAATGGAGAGAAAAAAATCGAAGAAAGGCGTTTGATTACATTTATCTTGCATTTTGTTTTTTTGCCATGACCATCGCATTAGTCTTAATGTACAAAATGAAGGAAGGCAGCAAGCATTTATTAACCTTTATGGCCATGGGTATTTTCGTGCTCAGCGGTATGAAGACCAGATTTTATAAGAAAGCCATGTTTTTCGGTGCTTTATGTGTGTATTTATATTCCATGAAGGCGACTTCGGAAATTGATTACCAGATTTGTTTTGCTACACCGGAAAGAGTGGCAAAGGTGGAGAATTGGGAGCAGATATTTGAAGAAGAGTTGGCTTTGGCAGGAGAGGCACCCAATTATGAAAATGTGGTAATTTGGGTATTTGCGGATAATGTTTTGAAGGATGATACGGAAGAATCGGTTTTGACCGATTGGCAGATCTTGTACGGACTTCCCAAGGGCTTCGGTGTCAGCTGCTGCTATAGTGAATATGTAATTGAGAATTTTGATTCTTTGAAGAGTAAGTACATTACCATACCCGTAGGAGGGGAGATTCAGGAGCTTTGTGAGACGAAAGGATTGCGACTGTTGGGGGCAGATGAAAGTGTTTGCGTGTATGAGTTGCACTAAAAGGAAGAGCATGTTAATGCATGATATAAGTGATGCAGAATAGAAGCGAGGCGTATTACATGGAGAAAAAGTGTACTTGGAAAAGGGTGGCGTTCCCTCTTCTGATAGGTATGACAATTGCATATGGGGTGAGTTGCCTGTATTTGTATTTAAATCAGGCAGTGCAACCGTTGGACTACGATAACAGAGTCTTTCAGTCAGATTTGCCCTATCACATCAGTATGATTGTGGATGACGGATGGTATTACAGTTTTACCGCATATGCATATCAGCTGCTGTATTTGCTGGCCGGAAAAGGAACCTGGCTGATTGCATTGTTTTTGGCAGCAGTCAGCGTAGGCACGGTTTTTTTGACAGAAAAGTTGCTTCGGGAATTGCTTGGAGAAAACAAACGGACGGAACTGACGTTGGGTGGTGCCCTGGTTCTAAATATGGTAATGCCCTTTTTCCTGGAATGGGCAGGTCGATATCGTTATGTCAGTTACCAGTCGGGAAATCTCTGGCACAATTCTACCTACCTTTGTATGAGGTTGCTTGCAGTGGCCAGTATCCTTTGTTACATGAAGATAGAAGAAAAATACAGAGAAAAAATCACTTGGAAGCAGTGGGGCGGTTTTGCACTGCTTTTGGTACTTACCACCGGAATCAAGCCCAGCTTCTTGACGGTTTTTGCACCGGCTATGGCCCTAAAACTTTTGTGGGATTTGTTCCACAAAGTTTCTTTCAAACAGATATTCATTTTCGGTAGCTCTGTGTTACCTGCTTGCGGCGTAGTTCTTTGGCAAAATATGGTATTGTTTGGGGAAGACACAGGTCAGGGATTTGCGTGGAATCCTTGGTTCACCTTTTCGTTACATGCAGACAGACCCAAAGCGGCAGTGCTTTGTTCTATTGCGTTTCCTTTGATTGTGGCGGTCTTTTCTTTGAAGGAACTGATGAAAGATAAAAAGTACTTCTTCGCATGGCTGGTGACGGGAGTCGGTTTTTTGGAAGCTTTGCTTTTGGCGGAAACGGGCAGCCGTTCCAATGACGGTAACTTTCTTTGGGGATACTGTTTTGCCATCTTTTATATATTTATCGTTAGTTTTGTAAAATGGCTGGAGATGGGGAAACGGAAAAGACATCCTTGTTTATCTAAGGTGATGTTTGCTGTTTCCGGAGCAGTACTGCTCTACCAATTGTACTGCGGCATTTATTTTTTCCTGCGTTTGTTGGGAGGCGAAACCTATTTTATGTTAAAGTAAAAAGATTGGACTGAGATGAAATTCATATCTTAGTCCTTTTTTTGTGCTCACAAAGTTGCTATTTACTGTCAATTTTGATATAATGAAATTTAATGTGGGAAACTATATTTATTGGGCGACTGAAGTAGGACGCCGGACTGGAAAAGTATGAAAGAACGTATTTATGTGTGCCATACCTATTATCATGTGTATGTGACATTTTTGAAGGAATTGAATTTGCCGGTTGAAAAGCGAGGACAGGCTACACTGGTATTAAGTAAGATGTCCATCGATTTTGAAAACTTAAAAGAGCGCGTAGAAAGTACAGAGCTTTTCGAACAGGTAATAGAGTTTGATGAGAAGAGGGATGACTATTTCCCGGAGCTTACAAAGTATCGAAAAGACACCGGCAATCTGATTAAAAATTTGTGGAACCGTATGCGTTTTACCAAAAAGTATGCAAAATTAGAAGCACCTTTTATACCGGTTGATTTCAAGGAATATAAAGAGATTTTTGTGTATTGTGATTCGGATCCCATAGGATATTATTTGAATCAAAAACGTATTAAGTATCATGCCTTAGAAGATGGCTTGAATTGTTTGAAAAACTATGATGCGGCCCGTTATGACAATCGCGGCCATTTCGGACTCAAGGCATTCATGTCAGAAAAACTGAATTTAATTTTTATTCAGAACGGCTACGGAAAATATTGTATAGATATGGAAGTGAATGATATTTCTGCCATTGAATACCCTTGTAAAAAGTACGTAGAAGTGCCCAGACAGGATTTGGTGGACAAGCTGACACAGGAAGATAAGAATATGATTTTGCAGGCTTTCGTGCGGGACATGCCCAGATTAAAGAAACAAATTGAAGAGAGTCATGCGGCAGGAGATAAGATACTGATTTTGACGGATCCTCTATGTACCTTAGACATCCGTAAGCAAATATTTGAAGATGTTATTAAGATGTATGAGCCGGAGGGAACCATATTTATCAAGCCCCATCCCAGAGATGAGCTGAATTACCGGGAGTTATTTGCAGAATATCCGCAGTTTGATGCTACGGTGCCTATGGAAATGCTTAATTTCTTCCCGGGGCTGAAATTCAAAAAGGTAGTGGGTGTATTGACAGAAGTGAGAAATCTGCAATTTGCAGAAGAATGTGTGCGTCTGGGTCCGGACTTTATGGACAAATATGAAGATCCTTTGGTGCACAGACAAAACGAGCAGATTTATTAAGGAGTTAGAAAGCAAAGATGCTACAAATACTAAAAAAACTCAATGTATTACTGGATAAAAAGCAGAAGCGAACCATGGTGTGGTTAACGGTTATGATGGTTATCGGAGCTGCACTTCAGACAGCCGGTGTCGGTATGATTTTGCCGGTGGTAAGCCTGGTCATGAATAAAGAGGCTTTGCATGAAGAAGGGTTATTGCATGATATGTTCCTGCTCGTAGGCGGGGGCTCGGAAATTCGTTTTACCGTATTGGTTATGGTGGCACTGATACTGGTGTTTGTTGTAAAGAACACTTTTTTGTACTTTCAGCAAAAGGCAACGTTGGCATTCGTGTATACCAACCAGTTTCGCACTTCAGAGCGTATGATGAAAAATTATTTGCGCCGGGGATATGAGTTCTATTTAAATGCGGATACTGCTGTAGTGCAAAGAAGCATCACCTCAGATGTGAACAATATGTATGCACTGATACTGGCATTATTGACGCTGCTGTCAGATGCCATTGTGTTTGTGTTCCTGGTAACATTTTGTTTTTTGCAGGATCCTATTATGACCATATTGATAGCAGGCGTTTTACTATTTTTATTAATTTTGATTAAGAAGGTTTTGAAACCCATTCTTCACAAAGCAGGTGAAGATAATCAGAACTATTACAGCGGTTTGTTTAAGTGGATTTCACAGACCGTACAGGGGATTAAAGAAGTCAAGATTTCCTGTAAAGAGCAGCATTTTGTGTCAGAATATGTAAAATGTGGTAAAGGTTATGTGGACGCTGTGCAAAAGTATAGTTTGTACAATCAGGTACCCAAGCTTTTGATTGAAACGGTTTGTGTAATCTGCATGATGGGTTACATGATGTTTATGATTATCTGCGGTATGGGCAGTGAAGATATGCTGACCACATTAACTGCGTTTGCAGCGGCGGCATTGGTTCTTCTGCCTTGTGTAAATCGTGTAAATAATCAGATTAATAATATATCTTATTTTGAACCCTTCTTTATGGGCGTAAGCGATAATCTGCAGGATGAGATAAACGGAGAAAAAACAGATATGTCTTATGCTACGGATACGGATGAGAAATTGCCCATAGAAAAGCAGATTGAACTTAAGAACATTGTTTATGCTTATCCCAATACGGAAAAACTCATCTTTGATAATGCGAACCTGACCATTCCCGTAGGCTCCAGTGTAGGAATAGTGGGTACTTCGGGTGCAGGAAAGAGTACTGTGGTGGATATTTTGTTAGGGCTTTTGGAAGTGAAAAGCGGTACAATTTTGGCAGATGGCAAGAATGTAAAGGAAAATTACCGTGCGTGGTTGAAAAACATCGGATATATTCCCCAGATGATTTTTATGTTGGATGATACTATCCGTAAAAATGTGGCGTTTGGAGTGCCGGAGGATAAGATTGATGAGGCACGTTTGTGGGAAGTGTTGAAGGAAGCGCAGTTAGACGAGTTTATTAAAACTTTGCCGGATGGGTTAGATACCGGAATCGGCGAACGAGGTATCCGTTTATCTGGTGGACAAAGACAGCGTATCGGTATCGCCAGAGCTTTGTATAACAATCCGGAAGTTCTTATTTTGGACGAGGCGACTTCTGCATTGGACAATGATACGGAAGCGGCCATTATGGAGTCCATTAACAGACTGCACGGCAAGAAAACATTGGTGATTATTGCGCACAGACTGCAGACCATTGAGAAGTGTGACATGGTATACCGTGTGGAAAATGGCAAAGCATTTGTGGAAAGAACATAAAAATGGAGAAAAGCATGAAACTAAGTGTTATTGTTCCTGTCTATAATATGGTAGAGGGTAATAAATTACAGTTTTGTTTGGACTCGTTAATTCATCAGACCATAACGGATTATGAAATCATAGCGGTGGATGATGCTTCTACAGACAATTCCCTGGAGATGCTTCGGGAATATGAAGCAAGATATCCGGAGAAAATTCGTGTGTTGGCCCATGAGGTAAATAAGCGTCAGGGAGGAGCCAAGAATACCGGGTTAAAAGCCGCAAAGGGTGCTTGGATTGGTTTTGTGGACAGTGACGATTGGATAAGTCCCGACTATTATGAAAAGCTTTTGAAGAAAGCAGAAGCAACCGGCGCAGATATGGTGGGATGTGATTATAATCTGGTTCATGAGCACACATTCGAAGTGGGACAAATAGTGCAGAATAATACAATGGACCAAACAGGTCTGCTGGATGAAGAAAAACACAAGAAACTGATTATGCGTTCCGGCAGTATGGTGATTAAAATATACAAACATGACGTGATAAAAAAACACAATCTGACATTCCCGGAAGGCATCTTTTATGAGGATAATTGCGCGGGACCGGTATGGTCGTTGTATTTTAATCATTTCGAAAAAGTACAAGAACCGCTCTACTATTACTATCAACACAATACCTCAACGGTCCATACAATTACGGAAGCTCGTTGCAGAGATCGTATGGTAGCGGCGGCTATGATGTTACAGGAAATGAAGGATAGGGGCGCGTTGGAAAAATACCCGCTGGAGATAGAGTATCGATTTGCTGAATTATATTATGTGGTCACTTTGTTTTCTTATATGCTGGGTGCAAAAAAGAAAAGGCTGGACTTTGTGAAGACGTTGAGAGAAGGTATGGTTAACGCCTTCCCGGAATTTCAGAACAACCCTTATTATCAGCAGTTTACCAACCCGGAAGAAAAGGAAATGATTGCTTTGCAAATGCAGTCAGACAAGAAGTTTTTCCGTTATTATAATTTAAAGGTGAAGGTGCGTAAAATACGTAAAAAGTTGCATATTTAGGAGGTTTACCTTGAAGAAAGTTGCAATGATTACTGCCAGAGGCGGCAGTAAAAGAATACCGAGAAAAAATATCAAAGAGTTTTGTGGGAAACCTATTATTGCGTATTCCATAGAAGCAGCCATTGCATCAGGTGTGTTTGATACAGTAATGGTATCTACGGATGATGAAGAAATTGCGGCTATTGCCAAGCAGTACGGGGCGGAAGTTCCTTTTTATCGAAGCGAAAAGACGTCTAATGATTTTGCAACTACAGCAGATGTAATATTAGAAGTCATTGAAGAATATGAGAAGCGTGGGGAGCAGTTTGATATGGCCTGCTGTATTTATCCTACAGCACCGTTTTTGACTGCCGGACGTTTAAAAGAAGCAGTGCAGAAGCTGGAGGCATCAGATGCAGATACACTAATACCGGTGGTGGCTTTTTCTTATCCGGTTCAGCGCGCGCTGATTGTCAGAGATGAAAGACTTGTTTTTGAATACCCGCAGTATATGGACAGCCGTTCTCAGGATTTGGAGAAGCATTATCATGATGTGGGACAGTTCTATGTATTGAAGACGGAAGCCTTTAAAAAGAATAAAAAGTTGATGTTGGGCAATATACTTCCTTTAGAGATTTCAGAAATGGAAGTACAGGATATTGATAATCAGACGGATTGGGAAATTGCTGAGATGAAGTATCGGATTTTGAAGGAAAAAGCGGAGATAAAGTAGTATGGGTCAGTTTCAAATCAAAGGGCGTACAATAGGAGATGGATATCCCGCGTACATTATCGCAGAGATGTCTGCTAATCATGCGGGTAGTATTGAGCGTGCCAAGGAGATTATTAGGGCAGCCAAGGAAAGTGGCGCTGACTGTATTAAAATTCAGACATATACGCCGGATACATTGACAATCGATTGCCACAACAAATATTTTCAGGTGGAGAATGGTACCTGGGAGGGGGAAAATTTGTATTCTCTCTACGGAAAGGCTTATACTCCATGGGAATGGCAGCAGGAACTTAAGGAGGAAGCAGACAGAGTAGGCATAGACTTTCTTTCTACTCCTTTTGACAAGACTTCTGTAGATTTTTTGGAAGATATGGGGCTTGAATTTTACAAGATTGCGTCATTTGAAATGATAGATTTGCCGTTGTTAAAATATATTGCATCCAAAGGGAAACCTATTATTATGTCAACCGGAATGGGTACGCTGGAGGAAATTAAGGAGTCTGTTGAGGCCATCAAAGCATGCGGAAATCATCAGATAGCACTCTTGAAGTGTAGCAGTGCTTATCCTGCAGTTGCTGAGCAGATGAATTTGCGAACAATTGTGGACATGAGAAAAAAATTTGACTTGCCGGTGGGATTGTCTGACCATTCTATGGGACATATGAGTGCGACTACGGCCATTTCCTTGGGAGCAAGCATTATAGAGAAACATTTTTGCCTCAGTCGTGAAATAGAAAATCCGGATGCTTCTTTTTCCATGACACCGGAGGAGTTTAAGGAGATGGTGTTGGCGGTACGTCAGGTAGAAGCCGCACTGGGCAATGTTTTTTACGGAGTGGCAAAGCAGGAAGAAAGCAGCATGGTATTCAGACGTTCTGTTTTCGTGGTAGAAGACGTAAAAGAGGGTGAATACTTAAGTGAAAAAAACACCCGTATTATTCGGCCCGGTTATGGGGTAAAACCCAAATATTTGGATGATGTATTGGGTATGAAAGTGAAGAAAGATATTGAAAGAGGAACACCGTTTACTTTTGAATTGGTACAGAGCGGAAGTATTCTCTTTTTGACCAATAATGAGGATAGCGTAGTTTTGTTTGACTGGCTGAGGGAACAGGAAAAAGGAAAAGAAGTCTACAAGATTTCCAACAAGATAACATTGGAAATGGTAAAGAATTTGAATCCTGCGTTTATCGTCAGTTATAATTACAGACATATGGTTCCGGCGGATGTATTGGAATATATGAGAGGAAAAGCAGTGAACCTGCATGTTTCCATGCTGCCGTATAACAGAGGCTCCAGCCCCAATTTCTTTAGTTTTTTGGATAATACGCCCAAAGGAGTAACCATCCACGAAATGACGGCCGGATTGGACAAGGGGAAAATACTTTGCCAAAAAGAGTTGGAGTTTGATGAGGAGCAGGAGAGCTTTTCGTCCAGTTATGCGAAATTACAGCAGGAGATTATGAATCTTTTTAAGGCCAACTGGGAGAAAATCAAAGCAGGTACATGTAAGGGATTCTTTCCGACAGAAAAAGGGACTTATCATACTATGAAAGAGTTGGAAGAGTTTCGCAGTAATCACCCCTTTGAATGGAACGAAAATATCGCAGAATGTAAAAAGCGTTGGAATAAACAGTAGGAAAGGAAGGCGTGGATGTACAAGCAATTAGGGAACAGCTTGAATAGTAAGAAAACAATCGCCATTCGAGTGGACGGAAATGCCACTTTAGGTATGGGACATATCATGCGTTGTATATCTATTGCCAAAGCTTTGCAATCCGCAGGTAGTGTTTGTGTATTCTTCGCAGCACAGGAAAAGGCGGCAGAGTTTATCCATGAAAAAGGGTTTTTATGTGAAACTTTACACACTGATTATGTAGATATGGAGTCTGAAATTCCGTATTTGCAGGCGTTTGTGGAGAAATATAATCCGGACCTGTGGCTGGTGGACAGTTACCAGATTACCACGAAGTACATTCAGACATTACAGAAGATGTGTCCGGTTTTCTATTTGGATGATACTGGGGAACAGATATATCCGGCGGACGGCCTGATTAATTACAATATATATGGAGAAGAACTCGGGTACGAGGGAAAGTGCTCCGATGACATGAAGTTATTATTGGGTGCTTCCTACGCACCGGTAAAACAGGAATTTGTAAGTACGACCTATGAAGTAAGAGAAGAGGCGGAGAATATTCTGATTACCATGGGAGGCAGTGATGCCTTAAATATTACAGGGCAATTGAGCACCCTTTTATTGGACAGACTACCGGAAAAAGTGACTTTAACACTAATATGCGGCAGATTTAATCCGCATTTGCAGAAGTTACAGGATTTGCAGGAGGAGAATGCGCGTGTGCAGGTACTTGTTGATGTACCGGACATGTGGAATCATTTTGCCAAGGCGGATGTGGCTGTGTCCGCGGCAGGAAGTACCATGTATGAATTGGGAAGCATGGGAATCCCTACGGTATGTTGTTATTATGTGGAAAATCAACGACGAATAGCAGAGGGTTTTGCGCAAAAGGTTGGTATTTGTAATGCCGGAGATTTTTCAAAAGAACCGCAAACAGTACTGGTAAATTTGGCAGAAGCGGTGTGTGATTTAGTGAGAGATAAAGAAAAAAGAGAACGTATTGTCGCCTGTATGAAATGTGTGACGGACGGAATGGGAGCCTCTAGGATTGCAGATGAAATCTTGAAAATGGCCAATTAATTTACAGGAAAGGTAACAATGGATATGAAGAGTCCTTCAGAAATTTTAGCTTACCTAAAACAGAATATAAAGAGAGAGTGGAAGATTGCATTTGCCACAGTATTGGTACTGGGGCTTTGTGTACATATGCCCATGATGATGCGGGACATTCCCAACCATGATGGTTTGGACAGTATGCATTTTGACCAGAATATGATTACCTCAGGCAGGTGGTTTTTGAGTGTGGCTTGTGGGTTTTCTTCTTACTATACATTGCCTTGGTTAATAGGCTTGTTGTCCGTTTTGTATCTCGGCTTGGCAGCAGTGGCATTGGTGGAATTCTTGGATTTGAAGTCGGTAGGAGCCATTGTGACAGTCAGTGGGTTGTTAGTGAGTTTTCCGACACTTGCGTCAACTTTTGCCTATGTATTTACCATGGATGGATATATGCTGGCAGTATTTTTGGCTATTCTGTCGGTGCTTTTGACCAAGAAGTACCCAAAAGGTTTCATCGGCGGTGGTATTTGTCTGGCTTTTAGTATGGGTATTTACCAGTCCTATCTTGCCTTTGCAGTGCTGCTGAGTATTTACGGTATTTTAATGATTGCCATGGATCAGGGTGCTGCGAAAGAAAAGCTGGGTCGCAGTTTGAAGTATTTATATATGGGCGTTTTGGGTGCCGGCGGTTATTATGTGATCTTGCAGGTGCTTTTAAAGATACAGGGAAAAGAACTGGCTTCTTACCAGGGAATCAACGGTATGGGTACCGTGGAAGGTGCCGGTATTGTAGGAACCGTGAAGAAGATGTATTCGGACTTCTTTGCATTCACACTGGATGGGAATGTGTTGATGAACAATGCTTTTTCTATAGGTGCAGTGATTGTATTGGCGGTGTTTGTTGCGGGTGTATTGGTGGCTTGTGTACTCAAAAAGAAGTGGTGGAAAAGTCCCTGGCTTTATATTATGTTAGGACTTTTGGCAGTGGGACTTCCCGTTGCGACCAATATGATTCTGTTTATTTCTCCGGATGTAACCTATCATGCACTGATGCGTTACCAGTGGGTATTGTACCCCATTCTTTTCGTGGCGTTTGTAGAAAGAGTACTTAGGGAATGGTTTGATAAGAAGAATGCCAAGGTAGCCTGGAGCAATTGTTTGGTGGTTTTGGCGGCTGGCGTCCTGGTTTGGAATTATGTGGTGACGGACAATATTGCCTACAGTAATTTACAGAAGAAGTATGAGAAGACGTATGCGTACTGCATTCGTTTATTGGATCGCATCGAGCAGACAGAAGGGTATTATCAGGGCATGCCCATTGCCATGGTAGGCGTGGTAGGCGATGAGGCTTATCCGGTGACGGATATTACGCAAGACGTGACTTCCAACCTAATCGGAATGAACGGTGACTATTTGCTGTACACCGGTCAGAATTATAAATTGTTTATGGAGCATTATTTAGGAGCAAGTTTAAATATCTTGCCTCCGGAAGCTATGGAAAAGATGTATTATGATGAACGTTATGTGCGGATGAACAGTTTTCCGGCATCAGATTCTATCCGGATTATGGATGGTATTATGTATATTAAGACGGAAAATATGGACAGTGGATTGTTGGGAGCACAGTAAAGCTTAGAGCGTAGCAAGGCGTGGAGTGCAGTAAATCTTAGAGGTACTGCACAGAGGCGAAAGGAAAGGATTTGCGATGGCAAAGTTATCGATTGTATTACCCTCTTATAACGAAGAACAAAATATTGCAAATACGGCAAAGGTGCTGGCAGAGCTTTTGGAAAAGGAGCAGATAGAGTATGAATTGTTGTTTATCAACGATGGTTCGAAGGATGCTACCTACGAGGAAATCTGCAAGGCAGCCAAGGAAAACCCAAATGTAAAGGGCGTCGGCTTCAGCCGCAATTTCGGCAAAGAGGCAAGTATTTTTGCGGGACTGAAAATGGCTACCGGTGATGCGGTAATCGTAATGGATTGCGATTTGCAGCATCCGCCGCAGACAATATTGGATATGTGGAAGCTCTGGCAGGAAGGCTATGAAGTGGTGGAAGGTATCAAAACCAGCCGCGGCAAGGAAGGTTTTTTTCATAAAATCTCTGCAGGGCTGTTTTATAAAATTATGAGCGCATTGATTAAGGTGGATATGAATTCCTCTTCCGACTTTAAGTTGTTAGACAGAAAGGTAGTGGATGTGCTGGCGGACTTGCCGGAGAAGAACACCTTCTTCAGAGCATTGTCTTTCTGGGCAGGTTTTAAAACCACCACAGTGGAATATGATGTGGCGGAGCGTCAGTTCGGAGAAAGCAAGTGGTCTTTCAGGAGTTTGATGAAATATGCAATATCCAATGCTACATCCTTCAGTACTCTGCCCTTGCAGCTGGTAACGGTAATGGGTGTGATTTCCATTATCTTCAGTATTATTTTGGGAATACAGACCTTGGTGAATTATATACTGGGCAATGCAGTGGAAGGCTTCACTACAGTAATATTGTTAGTGCTGATTGTGGGTGGTTTTATTATGCTGAGCCTAGGTATCATCGGACATTATCTTGCCCGTATTTATGAAGAGGTAAAGGGCAGACCGAAGTTTATTATCAGTGATGTGACTGATAACGTACAGGGAGAAGTAATCGGAAGTTGGAAGAAATAAGCAGGGAGGTGACTATTATCACATGAAAAAAAGAATGGTAAGCATTGATTTATTACGTATAATGTCCATGATGATGGTAGTCATGTTGCATTATTTGGGAAAAGGGAATTTACTTCCTCAAGTAACGGGAAGTATGACTGTAAACGGTTACGTGGCATGGGGGATGGAAAGTCTTGCCATTGTAGCGGTGAATGTATATATGTTGATTAGCGGATACTTTTTAGTAGAGAGCGGATTCAAGCCGGGAAGACTGGCAGAACTGATTTGTCAGGTACTCTTTTATACCATTCTGGTGCCGGTAGTATTGGTAGCACTGGGTATCATTAGTACGGACAGATTTGGTATTTATTACCTGCTGCAGACCGTTTTACCGGTGCAGATGCAGCAGTACTGGTTTATGACCGCATATGTTATTATGTATTTATTGTCACCTGTTCTGGCGGTGGCAGCAAAGACCTTGAAGCGTGAACAGCTTCGTAATACAGTGATTGCACTGCTGTTATTCTTTGCAGTCAGCAAGTCAGTATTGCCTTTTCAGTTGGAAGTGGATGCCAAGGGATATGATGCGTTGTGGTTTATTACCGTCTTTTTGGTGGCGGCCTATATGCGTCTTTATGGTATTGAGTTCTTTACCAAAAAGGAAAACGGCAGAAGAGGAGCATTGTGCTATTTATTGGGATGTGTCGGAATCTATGGTGTGATGTTGGCGGTAAGATTTGTATATTTCAAAACAGGCAGTCTGGACCATTTTATTCAGAATACATATCACTACAACCATATTCTGAATTTGTTTGCGGCGGTTTCTCTGTTTTATGCTTTTTATTATGTGAAGATAAAGGAAGATGGTTTCGTAGGGAAACTGATTGTGAAGGTTGCACCATATACCTTGGGCGTGTATCTGTTACATGAACAAATGGATATGCGTACCTTGTGGCCCGGATGGCTGGGAGCTACCTTGGAGGGCAATGTACTTGTTTTTGTGGCAAGAAGTGTGGTTGCAGTATTGATTGTATTTACTGTGGGTATTTTGGTGGATATGGTGCGCGGCTTTTTGTTCAAAGCAGTCCGCCGCTTGGTAAAGAAATAAGTTCGCGCAAGAAATGATTTGAGAAAAAATGAGTTTTGTATAGATAGGACGAGAGTATGCAGGATAGCAGTAAAAACAATGCAAAACTGAATAAAGCGATGAATATCATTTTTATCCTGATATTGTTTTTGTACCCCATGCGTCATGTGTTGGTAGGTGCCGAATGGACGGATACCGGATATAATTACGGTAATTTCACCTACATGGACAAAATGGACCCCATGTGGATGTTCAGCACATATCTGGCAAATACGCTTGGGAATCTGTTTACACATTTGCCTTTTGGAAATACCATGATTGGTCTGAATGTGTACACGGGACTTATGATAAGCATTCTGGCGGTGGCCGGTTACCTGTTTTTTGTAAAGGAAGTGAAGCTACCGAGCGTCATCGTTTTTATCGGTGAGTTTTTGGCAATTAACTTTTGTTGGTGTCCGACAGCACTTTTGTATAATTACCTGACGTATTTGTTGTTGGGAGCGGGTGTAGTACTTCTGTATTATGCTCTAACCAGGGAAAAGAAGCAGTCCCTATTCTTTGTGCTGGCAGGTATCTGTCTGGGTATCAATGTGTTTGTGCGCTTTTCCAATCTGGCAAATATGGCACTCATTGTTGCAGTGTGGGCCATGGGAATCATCCGTAAGGAAAAGGTTGCAAAGGTGGTACAACAAACTCTTTGGTGTGTACTGGGCTATGTTTTGGGAATGGGCGCAGTATTCGGATATATAAGCCTGCGATACGGCGCAGGGGCTTATATTCAAGGGGTGAAAAGGCTTTTATCCATGCCGGCGGAGGCATCCAGTTATACCATTACCTCCATGATTTTGTATCAGATTCGCAACTACCTGCAGAATGTGATTTGGCTGGGGTGGCTTATGGGATTTGTGATTTTGGGAACTATTGTGTATAAGGTGCTTCCCAAGTCCATGAAGGTAATTAAGAATATCGGATATACGGTTTGTGTTTTTGGCGGTTTTTATGTACTTATGTGCCGGAACATGTTTAATATGAAATACAGTACGAAGCTGAGCGTGTTCCAGTGGGCGGTATTTTTGCTGACTGCCACCATGATAATCGGTGTAATTGTTATTTTCAGCAAAAAGTTTACGCAAAAGGAAAAACTGTTGTGCGGTTTGGGGATGATACTAATTGTAATTACTCCTCTGGGAAGTAATAATCACCTGTATTCCTCCATTAACAATTTATTCTTTGTTCTGCCCTTTACCTTATGGATGTTATGGCGTTTCTGGAAGATGCTTGGAGAAGAAGTGGTTGTCAGAAACAGGAAGATTCCGCTGTTTCCGCTTAAGTCCATGATGATTTGCGTTTTCTGTATGATAATGTTACAGGGAACCATGTTTGGTTGGACTTACGTATTTTCAGAAAGTGACGGGGGTGAAAACCTCCATACCAAGATAGAAAACAATGATATCCTGAGCGGCATGCGTACTTCGCCGGACAGAGCAAAGGTGTTTGCTGAGATTTCTGAATATGTGAGCAAGGAAGAGTTAAAGGGACGGGAAGTGATTCTTTACGGACATATTCCTGCCATGTCTTATTATTTGGAGATGCCCTTTGCCATATCGTCCTGGCCGGATTTGCCGTCCTACAATTACAGTGTTATGGAGGCGGATTTACAGGCGGTGCAGGAACGTATAGAAGCAGGAGAGGCGGCACCGGTGCTGCTTTTGGAGAAAGTGCCGGGAACCTTTTTGGCGGAAGGTCGTGAAGGACTGGAGGCACTGGGAAGTACAGCGAGTGTAGCGGATACCTTAGAGGATGACAGGAAATTAGCACTTTTAAAGCAGATGATAGAAAAGTATGGATACACGGTTACCTTTTCCAATGATAAGTTTGTATTGTTTTTGGCAAAAGATTATAGGTAACGGTTTTGAGAATGGAGGAAGAAATGATTAATTTTAATGTACCACCTTTTACGGGAAGAGAAATGGAGTATATCCGTAACTGCGTGGAAAGTCAAAAGATTTGCGGAGACGGAGCTTATACAAAAAAATGTAATGAGTGGCTGGAGAAAAAGACCGGCAGTACAAAATGTCTGCTTACCACCTCATGTACACATGCTACGGAGATGGCTGCATTATTGGCAGAGATTCAGCCCGGTGATGAAGTGATTATGCCTGCTTATACCTTTGTTTCCACAGCAGATGCTTTTGTACTTCGTGGTGCAGTGCCGGTGTTTGTGGACATCAGACCGGATACCATGAATATTGATGAAAATCTTATAGAGGCGGCCATCACAGATAAGACCAAGGCTATCGTGCCCGTGCATTATGCAGGTGTATCCTGTGAGATGGACAAGATTATGGAAATAGCGAAGAAGTATAATTTGATTGTAATTGAAGATGCTGCTCAGGGTATTATGTCAACCTACAAAGGAAAAGCGTTGGGTACCATTGGGGACTTCGGTTGCTTTAGTTTCCATGAGACAAAGAACTACAGTATGGGTGAAGGCGGTGCTTTGTTGATTCGAGATGAAAAGTATGTGGAAGATGCAGAAATTATCCGTGAGAAAGGTACCAACCGCAGCAAATTCTACAGAGGTCAGATTGATAAGTATACTTGGGTGAATTTCGGTTCTTCTTATTTGCCCAGTGATATGAATGCAGCATATTTGTACGCACAGTTAGAGATGGCTGAGGAAATCAATAATGCCAGACTGGCTTGCTGGGAACGCTACTATGAAGGCCTGAAGCCCCTTGCGGAGGCGGGGCATATTGAGCTTCCCGTAGTGCCGGAGGGTTGTGTGCACAATGCGCATATGTTTTATATTAAGGCAAAGGATGTAGAGGAGCGTACAGAGTTAATCAATTATTTAAAGAGTAAAGAAGTGATGAGCGTATTCCACTATATCCCTCTGCATACCGCACCTGCAGGTCAGAAGTATGCCCGTTTCCACGGAGAGGATAAGTATACCACCCGTGAAAGCGAGAGACTGACCCGTCTGCCGATGTACTATGGTTTGACTTTGGAGCAGGTGGATTATATTTGTGAGCAGGTAAAGAGTTTTTATTTGAAATAAATGACCGGAGTGTATCAGGTACTTCCGGGAAAGGAAAAAGATGAAAGAGAAGAAACAACGAAAGGTGCAACCGTTTCATCTGGCCATAATGGTTGTGGGGCTGGCACTTTTGGCACTGACAGGATTGAACATATTCTTTGGAGAACATTGGATTGACTCCGATATGGCGGCAGAAATGATTTTCTCCCGCCAAATTGCGCAGGAGGGTGGTCTGATTGCCACGGAGAACTGGTATTATTCCACGGAGTTTCGTGTGTTGTATACCCAGTTGTTTATGGTACCCTTGTTTCATATTTTTGAGGATTGGGCTGTCATCAGAACCATTACCAATATATTAACATACTTGTTAATGTTGGGAAGCTATTATTACTTTATGAAGCCCTTCCGCATGAGTAAGACCGCAGTTGTGTTGTCTTCTGTACTCTTGCTGTTGCCTTTTTCGGAGACTTTTGTGACGCACATGCAAATGGGAAATACGTACATGCCCCATGTGATTATTGTGTTTTTCTGTTTTGGTATGTTTTTGCGACTGGCAGAGCAGAAAAAGATATTTGAATGGCAAAAATCTGTGTTGGCAATTGCCTATATTTTGTTAAGCGTAGTCTGCGGTATGTCTGGGGTACGATATATGCTGGCACTGCAGGCACCATTGGTATTAACTTCTGTTTGCTATTTGATGAAGAGTGAGACCTTTGGCAGTTTGCGTAAGGATATTAGTTTAGGCAATGTGAAGGCTGTGCTGGCTAAAGAAAGACTGAATTATCTGGTATACAGTTTATTGGGAGCTTTCTCCGCACTTGTGGGCTATGTGATTAATATTGCGGTAATCGCAAAGAAATTCCCCTTCCAGACCTATGATGCTACCAATTTTATAAAGGTGTTTCAAGGCGTGTTGGTGGAGAGAACCCAGGATACCATTGCCAATCTTTTAATGTTGTTTGGTTATATTGAAGAGAAGGGCTTTTTGTCCGTAAGAGGTTTGATTACCATGATTGCCTTTGCTCTTTTAATCGGTATTTTTTTACTGGTGCGCAGAACCGGTAAATTACTGGCAGAGGTAAAGGCGGCAGGGAAGGCAGAGGAAACAGAGTGCCTGCCTCACAAACAGTTTGTACAGTGGTTTTTTGTGATTGCTTTTGTGCTGAACACATTTGTGTTCTTATTCACCACCAGCACCATTGTATCCAGATATTATATTACTGTGTTCATTTTTGTATTGCCCCTCTTGTGTATTTATTTTGAACTGGAAAAGTTCCCCTTGGACAAAATTCTGGTGCTGTTGTTTATGTGCGCTGCATTGGGACTTTCCACTTTAAAATGTACCTTCTCTTTTATCGACAAGGACAAAAATGCAGAAGAAAAAAAGGTCGCAGCTTATTTGGCGGAAGAGGGGTATGTTTTTGGATATGCCAGCTACTGGAATGCAAATATTATGACAGAGATGTCAAATGGAGTGGTGGAAGTGGCCAATATTCAAGACTTTGAAGATATGTCTTATTTCAGATGGTCCAGTCCCATGAAATATTATGAGGAAGGCTATCATACAGGCAAGACATTCCTGCTTCTGACAACGGAAGAGGCAGAAAAGTTTGCTGAGACCAAGGCCGTATCAGCGGGTAAGCTGGTCTACGAGGATGAGGCATATAAAGTATATCATTTTGACAGTGTGAAGGAGATACCTTTCGGCAAATGATAAAGAGTATGGGAAAGGAAGGCGACGGAGTGAGTATTTTGGAAAAGATAAAGAAAAACAAAATACAGCTGTTGGTATTGCTGTTAGTAGTAGCAGTGCATGTTGGCTTCGTGTCTCAAAAGGAAGGCTATCACATGGATGAACTGCTTAGCTTTGAACTGGCTAATGCAGAATATAATCCTTGGATTGTACCTACACAGCCGCAGGGCCGTCTGGCAAAGTTTATGCAGGAAGAGGTGTACGCAGATACCTTTGGTGAGACTGCGGGAAATTTCTTCGATGCAGTGAAAGATGTACTACAAAACCGTGGCGGAAGTAAACTGCTCAGTTATCAGGCGGATGTGTATGAGGAGCCGGTGTGGATTACGAGAGAAGAGTTTCAGGCCTATGTGACAACCGGTCAAAGAGACCAGTTCAATCTGATATCCGTATACTTTAATGTAAAGGATGATAATCATCCGCCGGTACATTTTATGTTGTTGCATCTGATTTCATCGGTATTTCCGGGCACAGTGTCCGTGTGGTTTGGATGTATTATCAACTTATGCACGCTGGTAGGAATATGTGCCTGCATGATGGCGGGCGGTACCTTGTTGGAGAGGCATGGTGTCCTTCCGGAAGGCATGGGTAAAAAATGGGGCATTCTGGCAGCAGTTTTTTATGGTTTTTCCGCAGGAGCAGTGGCAACCACCCTGTTAATTCGTATGTATGGATTGATGACATTTTGCTGTGTCCTGACTTTATATTTTCATGTAAAAAAGTGGCTGGAAGGAAGCTTTGATAAAAAGAATAAAGGTCTCATTGCAATTACCATAATCGGTTTTTTGACTCAGTATTTCTTTTTGTTTTATTGTATTTTATTGGCAGTGGTAACGGTGGTACTGCTTTGGACAAAGAAGAGAATACCGGAATTAAAGAGATACATCCGTTCCATGATCATTGCGGCAGTCTTAGGCGTTTGCTTATTCCCTTTTGCCGTAGCGGATGTATTGTCCAGCGGAAGAGGTGTGGAAGCATTACAGAATTTGGGCAATGGTTGGCTGGACTTCTTTAGCAGAATAGGTACTTTTGGTAAGATCTTGATGGAAAGCTGTTTTAGTAATCTTTGGCTGGGCCTGTTACTTTTGGCGGCATTTACGGGTGTCGGTATATGGGTGCTGATAGGCAGGAAAAAGTCCGTTAAGGGGCTTGTATGGATGCTTATTTTGCCGCCTATGGGATACTTTTTGCTGGCATCAAAAATGTCTCCCATGTTTACGGACAGGTATATTATGGCGGTGTTTCCTTTCATGGCAATGATGACAGCACTTGTATGGGTGTGGATTGCCGGCAAATGTAAGAGATACGAGACCATTTTGCACGTGGTAGTATGCATAGCTTTTGCCTGCTTGCTGTTCACTTATAATGGTGTGTATTTATATAAAGGGTATGAGGAACAGCTGGAGATTTCGAAGGAATATAAGGCGCTTCCCTGTGTTTGCTTGTATGAGGGAAGCGGATACTATGATAATTTGTTAGAGTTTGGGAACTATGAAAAAACACTTTTGGTTACTCCAGCTGAGCTTTTGGGACGCAAGGATGCGGAAGAAATCCATGCTTTGGATGAACTGGTAATCTTGAAAAAGGGAATCATTCAGGAGCAGGATATGCAGGAGATTCTGCAATTGTACCATTGGGAAGTTGCAGAAGTGTTGATAGAAGACGGTGCCTGCTATGATACCGTATATTTATGCAGGCGTGTGGAGCGATAAAAATGATGATTCAAATAGGTATGTCGGTGCTTTTGTTAATCATTGTGCCGATGATTGCAGGAACGCTTTTTCGAAAAGTAAATAGCGGTAGCGGCAGGGTATTATTCTGCTGGATAAGCGGACATCTTTTCCTGTGGGCAGGATTCCAGTTCATAAGTGTTCCAATGATACTGTTGCGCAGAAGTTTTTCCGATGTGGTGCTGTGTTACAATGGATTTCAGCTATTTGCCTTATTGTTGGCGGGAGCAGTGTTGCTATTTGGCAAGAGGCAGGCAGCCACGTCTGCAGGAGTTAGGGCAGTTTCGCCTGCGGGAGACAAATCAACGGGAGACGACAATGGCAAGGAAAAGAAAACAGTATTTCTTTGGGTAGCATTCGGCATTTTGTTTTTGCTGCAGATTGTATTAGGCCTTTTCCTTGCGTATGAAGAAGGTGACGATGCGTTTTATGTGTCCATATCCACCAGTACCCAAAAGGCAAATAATATGTACCAGATTTTGCCCTATTCGGGCTTGAGCACCGGTTTGGATGCCAGACACGGTTTGGCACCCTTTCCCATATGGATTGCTTATTTGGCGAAGATGGCGCAGATGCCGGCAGCGAGCATGTCCCAACTGATAGTTCCCATAGTCATCGTGAGCATGGCTTATGGCATTTTCTATTTGCTGGCAGAGTATTTATTTGCTCAGAAGCGCAGAAACATTCCATTCTTTATGGTTTTGATGGCTGTGCTTGTGCTTTTTGGCGGTTACTCCAACTATTCTGCAGAAAATTTCCTCCTGGTAAGAGCTACACAGGGTAAGGCAGTGATTGCAAACGTGATTCTTCCTCTTTTGGTCTGGCTATTATTTGTGTTAATGGGACGTTTACAAAAGGAGGAAAAGACCGGCATATTGTATTGGCTGTTATTGGAGGTAACCATGATTGCCGGTTGTTTATGCAGTACCTTGGGATGTCTGTTGACTTGCATGATGTTGGGCGTGGTAGGAATCTGTATGGCTGTTGTATATCGCAGGTGGAAGGTGCTTGTACCGTTGGCACTATGCTGTGTAGTTCCCATGCTGTTTGCATGTGCATATTTTGTTCTCAGATAATGTTTTTGGGCGCTGTCACAGGTAGTCCTTGTGATATGCATGAGGTATGATATGATAGAAACATTTCAAAAGTATAGCGGGTCCGGCCTTATGCTGTGCTGGTTTGTAGTAGCATGGCTGTATCTGTTTGTAAAGGAAAAGAAAAAAGACAGACGAGTGATGTTTATATATGCGCCGGCAGTGGTTTTGATAATCTTCTTTAATCCATTGTTTTACAAGGTGTTTGCCGGAGTGACAGATGAGGCTATTTATTTCCGTTTTTTGTGGTTACTACCTGTTTCGCCGGTTATCGCATATAGCATCATTTCGATATACAATGAATTGGCAGGCAGGAAAAGAACGGTTTTTGCTGTAGTAGCAATTTTTTTGATTGTGGTATCGGGGAAACTGATTTATGCAAATCCCCTTTACAGCAGGGCGGAGAATCCTTACCACGTGCCACAGGCGGTGGTAAATATCTGTGACGCCATTGAAGTGGAAGGCCGTGAAGTCATGGCGGCGTTCCCGGAGGAGTTTTTATATTATGTAAGACAATATTCGGCAGTGGTTTGCATGCCTTATGGCCGCGAAGTATTCATGGAAACTTACAATGAACTTCATCAGTTGTTGCGTCAGGAGGAGATAGACGTAGCAAAAGCAGTGCCGCTACTAAAGCAGTACGGATGCCATTATGTGATTATAAGTGAAAACAAGACCTTGCAAGGAAGCTTTGAGGAAAATGGTTATATTTTGGTGAATACCATAGATGGTTATAGGATATATCAAGATATGAGTATTTATATTGGTTTATAAGAATGTACGGTGTACGCGTGAAGAAGGCGCGGCACCGTATTTTTTATGTTAAGGGGAGTGTTTTGCTGACTTTATATTATGATATCGTGAGTAATCTAAAAGCAATAAGACGACTAAACAACTAGTCATATTGACAAATAATGACAAAAGGGAGTAAAATAAGGGTGTAAAAGGTAAAAACAAAAGAAGCGGTGCCGTGTGAGGAAAAACACAGTGCCCGCTTACATACGAAGGGGGAATTTTTCATGAAAAGACGTAATTTATTACGTTCTGTTTCGTGTGCGCTGATTTTGTCACTTTTGGTGACGGGACTGCCGGTGCATGCAAACGGAACGGCAGGAACAAATGTGCCTGTGCAGATGCAGGCAGATATGCAGAGTGAACTGTCCGTACAGATGACAGACGGGCAGCTACAGGCGGATGGGCAGGAGAGCCTGACACCTGTGCAGACAGTAAGCACGGCGACTGATAATGGAAAACAAGAGGCACTTTCAACCGCCACGGAAGCGGATACGGCCAGTGCAGAAGTACTCTACGAAATGGAAGAGCTGCGTGAAGCGGGAACGAAGCATTTCCGCATGTCGGATGGTACTTTTCTGGCAGTAAACTACGGCATACCGGTGCATTACCGGGATGCAGATGGTGAGTGGCAGGATATTGATAACAGCCTGGTACAGGATGAGGCGACAAGGGGTGTGGCAGATCTGCAGAGCGTGTCCGGTGACAGCACCGTTGCTTTTGCACCCAGTCTGGAGACCGGAAGGATCTTTACCACCGGTTATAAGGATGTCTCTGTTTCATTTTCTCTGGTGGATGGGCAGTCCCGGGTACCCGGATTGGCGGAAGAGAAGCCGGACAGCACCGGTAAAGTTACCCCACCCACTTTCTCACGCAGCGCCACGGCAGAACTCATAGAGGATACCCCTGCCACACTGCGGGGGGAAGAGTTAAGCAGTGCTGAGCAGCTCATAGCGGACGTGACGCCGGAAAACCTGCGTCAGTCCCTGATATATGAAGACATTTATCCCGGCGTGGACCTATACTACACGGTTTACGGGTATGATATAAAAGAACAGATTATTGTAAGACAGAAGCAGGACAGTTACCGATATGATTTCCTGCTTGAGTCGGATGGGCTTACCGCCACATTAAACGGGGATGGTTCGGTTTATCTAAAAAACAGTGGGGATGAAGTCATTTATGAAATCCCTGCACCCTACATGGAGGATGCATCGGGCAGGAGGTCCACGGCAGTATCCTATGCATTAAATACTACCGCACAGGGCACTGTACTTACGGTGACAGCGGATGCGGAATGGATTAACAGTGCAGACTGTACTTTTCCGGTGAAGATAGACCCCACGTTGATTCTGCGCCCCATGGATATATACGATACACTGCATGCTACATACGTGGATGAAGTGTATCCTGATATTGCGCTAAATAGTAACAGCATCATATACACGGGTGCCTGGTCAAGTAACAATACCATGTACAGGCGTCGTGGCTTTATGCATTTTTCAGACTTGCCAGGTCTACCCGCAGGCTGTGAAATCGTAGATGCCAGATTGAATTTGTATAACAGCCATTACGAAAAGATTCCCCAAACAGGGGATCATAGTGTCTATTCCTATGTGGGAGTTGCTAAGGTGACACAGGAAAAGCCGGATACATATGCCACATATGCTACGTGGATATCAGGGATTACCTGGAATAACCAGCCCGCCTATGACAGTGCAAATATCATAGACTACGTATATCCGGTATATGGATATTCCATGTATCATGAATGGGATATTTCCGAAACCGTAAAAGAATGGTATGATAGTGAAGAGGAGAATACCACCTTAGCATTTATCAATTTAAATGAGCAGGGGATGACAGCATCAGAATGTGTCAGTATGGGCTTTGACCTTTCCCAATACGCCCCCTATTTCTTCGTTTCCTACCGCAACACCGTAGGTATAGAACCCTACTACACCTATACCACCCTTAGTGCAGGAAATGCAGGAACGGCCTATCTGTCGGATCATACGGGACAGGTTAAAATCGTCAGGGGGATTGCGTCCTACGCATCCACGATAAATCCCTTTTCCTTAAATCTGGTATACAATTCGGATTACTTTTTAAACGTGGCAGGGGACTGTCAGCCGGCTTTGGACATGGGTACTTCCGTGAAAGTAGGAGCAGGATGGAGCCTGGATGCCATACAGTGCATGAGTGAGGAAGTCATTACCGACATCAAATACATGCGCTATCAGGATGGGGATGGAACGGTTCATTACCTGCGGTACAATGATTATGATAAGAAGTACTACGATGAAGACGGACTGGGCCTTACGGTCACAAAAATAAATGACACCTGCTATGAAATGACGGACAAACAGGATAACCTGTGGGTGTTTGAAAACGGTCTTTTGCGCTCCTTCATGGACAATAACCGTACCAAAACAAACGGAACGCTGGCAAAGGACGGAAACCGGTATCTGTACCATTATAACAGCGATAAGAAGCTGACGTGTATTGAGCAGAAAAACAGGGGCTGCGACGTCATAGCAGTGGCCACTTTTACATACAATGATGCGGGATATCTGACGGATGTAACAGATGCAGCCGGCAGAGTGACCCACCTGGGTTACTCAGGAACAGATTTAACAAGCATTACGCAGCAGGACACGGTTCTGGCAGAGTATGAGTATACAGGCAACCACCCCGTACGCTTAAAGGATACGCAGTTAAACTATAGTATCCATCTGACCTATGAAAGGGGCAGGGTGTCCTCCTTTTATGAGAGTGCAGGAGGTGAACGGGGAGCAGAATGCCATGTAAGCTACCCGAATATCACCCATACCATATATCATGATTACGGCATTGACGGTGTGGCAGGTGGAGACGATATCTATACCTACTGCCTGTTTGATTATCTGGGCAGGACGGTAAACATGTACAGCACGGATGCCCCGGTAGGTACGGGAGCCCTGGATGTCAACGTGCTTGGTGCAAGTAATGCAGTATACACACAGGCAGGAAGTGCGGAAAACACAAGCGTGGCAGCTGCCTACAAGAAAAATAACCGTATCACCAAAACCGCGGAAATGGGTGTGGCAGCCCAGCAGCTTATGGAGGATTTCGGCCTGGAGGGCTTTACCACGGAAGATGCATGGACGATGGGCGTTTCAGCCTCCGGCTGTAATGTAAACATCACCACGGACAAACCACGGACAGGATATTCCTCCGTAAAGGGGCAGATTACGTCCAACAGCAGTAATGCAAAAGTGGAGGCATCCAGAACTACAAAGGTGTTAACGGCAGGGGAAACCTATACCCTGTCTGCCTATGTAAATACCACACAGCTTACCGGCGTGTCCGGAGAGGGCGTCTACCTGCAGGTAACGGGACAGGGACTGTCTGCCGAAAGCATCCCCGTGACCTATGCCACAGCCCAAGCCGTGGACGGGGGCTGGACCAGACTGAGTGTGACCTTTACCCCTGCGGCCACGGGAGAACATACGGTGGCAGTAGTGGGAAGTGGTATACAGGGCACCTTCTATGCGGACGATTTCCAGTTGGAAAAGGGGGAGGCACCTTCCTCTGTAAACATGCTTTTAAACGGCAACATGTCCACCCCGAACTTTGCATGGACCATTGTGGACGGCGGAAGCTACAGTAACGGCGCCCTGAAACTGACCGGAGAGCCGGATAATGCTGATGTGGAGTTCTACCAGGATGTGCCCATGAACCTGCCCGGCACGGAAAGCTTCATGGTTTCGGGCTGGGTAAAAGCCAATGCGGCACCGGACGGGGAAAATCCTGCAGAGGAAGACTATTATCCCATCGGGATTAAGAAACGCTGCGGCCTGCGTGCCATGATACATTATTCGGATGATACCGAGGAGTTTCACTATGTACCCTTTGACCCGGACGTGGAGGAGTGGCAGTTTGCCAGCCTGGCGCTGGTACCTAAACAGCCGGACAAGCACATCTCCTACATCCGCATCATAGGTACTTATGAGAAAAACGTAAACGAAGCATACTTTGACAACCTTTCCTTAGTGCGGGAGCCTGCCCGTACCATGACCTATGACGGGGAAGGCAACCTGGTGAGCGTGGCTTCCACGGGCTTAAAGGAAGAGGCAGATACCTATGAGAACGGCAACCTGATAAAGACCGTCACGGGCGGAAACGGCACCTACCTGTATACCTATGACAGTACCTTCACCAGAAGGCTTACAAAGACAACGGTGGAAGGCACGGGACTGAGCCAGAATTATGGGTATGATGCCTTCGGAAACGTCACTTCCACGGTACTGGAAAACACCTCGGACAAAAAGATGCAGACATCTGCTACCTATACTGCAGACGGTAACCGCTTAAACACGGTGACCGATGCAGCGGGAAATACGGTGACCTACACCTACGGTACTCCGGTAAGCATTATGATGGGAGCCCCCACGGCAGTTATCGACGGAAAGGGCAATACGGCAGAAGCGGTCTATGACCTGTTCGGCAGGGTCATCCATAACGGTGCCTATGCGGGAAACGGAAGCAATGCGGTGAAGGTGGCCGGTGTCAACCACGGCTACGAAAACTTCCGACTGGCAAACGTGGCAAGAAGCAGCGGGACGGGACTCCAGACCTACGGCTTTGTCTATGACGATTTCGGCAACATGACCACCCTGAAAGTAGGCAGCCGTACCTTTGTATCCTACCTCTACGGACCGAAAAACGGTCCCCTGTTAACTTTAGGCTACGGTAACGGGGATGTGGTAAACTATACCTATGACAAATACGGCAGGTTAAAGACGGA